>DATJFA010000230.1:0-13636 GCA_035496015.1 Terriglobales bacterium
CGCTGCAGGGATTTCAGCTCCAGCTGCATCTGGCGGCGAAGATTGGCGTCAAGAGCGGAAAGGGGCTCGTCCAGGAGCAGCAGGCGGGGCCGGTTCACCAGGGCGCGGGCGAGGGCGACACGCTGCTGCTGGCCGCCGCTGATCTTGGCCGGCTTAGAGGCGGCGAATGCGCTCATTTTGACCATAGCGAGGGCTACCCCCACGCGCTTCTCAACCTGATTGGCAGCGACCTTCCGCACGCGCAAGCCGTAAGCCACGTTGTCGCGCACGGTCAGGTGAGGGAATAGAGCGTAACTCTGGAAGACGGTGTTGACACGACGGCGGTAAGGCGGGAGCATGTCGAGACGCTCGCCGGCCATCCAGATTTCGCCGGAGTCGGCGCGCTCAAAACCGGCGATAAGCCGCAGCAGCGTGGTTTTGCCGGAGCCGCTTTCGCCGAGGATGGTGAGGAACTCGCCTTCATCCACGTGCAGCGAGATGGCCCGCAGGACCGCCAGTTTGCCGAAGCTCTTGGCCACCTGGCGGATGGAGAGCAGGGGCTGGGGGCTGGCGGCGGGTTGGGCGGGCGAGATCACAAAAGCAAGTAGTCAGGAGTCAGGAGTCGGGAGTCAGCGGGAGAGTGTCTGCAACGCGGTCGCATCGGTCCTCTGACATCGTTTTCAGCCGTCCTTACAGGACTCAGATATTTTTTGCAGACTTAACCGCCACTGAAGTGGCGGGCTACTTTCAAACCGCCGCTCCCGCGGCGGAGCGAAAAAGCAGGTCCTTCGCGGCGCTCCCTCAAAGGCTCGGTCGCGCGGCTCAGGATGACAAATCAAAAACACTTTCGGCGCAGCTTGAGCTGCGCCCTTCCGAAAGCTGCGCCATGCCTAGACCTGCGCCCTTCCGAAAGCCTCGGCCTGCCGCTGACTACTGACCACTGACCACTGGGTTATTGCGCTGCTTTCACCTCGTTCCAGATTTCGTTGTACTTGGCGCGGCGAGGCACATTTTGCCAGAAGTAAATCCGCTTCTGGTAGGCGACCACATCGTCGAGGTGCAGGTTCTTTTTCTCCTCCGCATTCATGAACTGCGCCGCCTGCGGGTTGGCCGGAATGTAGCCGGTAACGTCGGCGACCTTCTTCTGGGTTTTAGCCTGGATCATGAATTCCAGGAACTTGTAGGCCAAGTCTTTGTTTTCGCTGGCGGAGGTGATCATGAGATGGTCAATCCACCCAGTAGTGTTCTCCCGCGGGATGGTCTCGCCGATGGGAAAATTCAGCTTGCGCAGCTGGTTGGTCATGAGCGGCCATCCCATGGCGGCGACGACTTCGTGATTCTGAAACAGGTTGGTGAGCTCGCCGCCGGTAGACCAGATCTTGCGGACATTGGGCTTGAGGGCAAGCAGCTTGGCCTTCACGGCATCCAGTTCCTGGTCGCTCAGATTGTAGAGGTGGCTGGGGTCAGGCTTGTCGTAGCCCAGCACCTGCGCCGCCATGTAGACGGTGGAGAGGTCGTCCCAGACCGACAGTTTGTTGCGGAGTTTGGGATCCCAGAAGACGCTCCAACTTTCCGGCGGCTGCTTGAAGACGGTGGTGTCATAAAGCAGCGGGTTCGGCCCCCACGTAAAGGGCACGCCATAAACGTTGCCGTTGGCCCTGACCAGCGGCATGGAGGTGAGTTGCGGCGAAAGCTGCGCGTAGCTGGGGATGCGGGAAAGGTCGAGGGGTGCGGCCAGATCCGTGGTCGAGATCATGGTGGCCACGTCGCTGGAGGGAGAAATTACGTCATAGGTGCTGGCGCTGCCGCCACGCAGTTTGGCCACCAGTTCGTCGTCCGAGCCCATGTAGGAGGCGGAAACCTTGCAGTGGTATTGCTGCTCGAAGTCGTGGACGTAAGAAGAGTCGGCGTAGCCTTCCCACACCAGCAGATTGAGGGTGGGCTCTTTCCTGGAGCAGGCAGAGAGTAAGAGAGTGAAGACAAGCAGGAACGGGAGCCAGATGCGTTGCGAGATCTGGCAAGGGCGAGACGCCCTCGCGACAGCCGGCGGGACGCCGGCGCTACGAAAACGCGGCGGCACACGGGCGCTACGAAGGAAGGTCATTTCGCACCCGCCGGCGCTTGGCCGGTGAAATCCGGCGCCTGGTACACGACTTTGCCGCCGACCATGGTGAGCAGCACTTGAGTCTTGTTCGCCTGGTTGGCGGGAATCTTGAACAGATCCTGGTTAAGGACAATCAAGTCGGCTGCCTTGCCCGGCTGCAGTGAGCCTTCAGTTTTTTCGCGGTGGCCGGCGTAAGCGGCGCCCAAAGTATACGCTTCGATAGTTTGCGGCAGGGTGATGCGCTCGCTGGGAACGAAGCCGCCGGCGGGCGTACCCGCGGCGGTTTGGCGGGTGAGCGCGGTCTGTACGCCCGGCCAGGGGCTGAGCGTGACCACGGGCCAGTCGCTGCCGAAGGCCAGGCGTCCGCCGGAGGCGGTGATGCTGTGCCACACCCAGGCGCGGGTGGTGCGCTCAGGACCGATATTGGGCGACCAGACTTTCAGCGTATCGGCGTCGGGATAAGAGTGCAAGGGCTGCATGCTGGCAATCACGCCCAACTGGCCGAAGCGGGAGATGTCGGCCGCGCTGATGGTTTCGATGTGCTCCACGCGATCGCGCAAGTCTTTGCCCTTATGCGCCTGGTAGGACGCCTCATAGGAATCGAGCGCGAGGCGGACGGCACGGTCGCCGATGGCATGGGTGAAGACCTGGAATCCGCGGCCGTTAAGCTCGGCGACGGCCTGCTTGTATTTGTCCGGCTCCCAGAACAGCTTGCCGCTCTGGCTGGGATCGTCGGCATAGGGCTGCAGCATGGCGGCGGTGTGCGATTCGACCACGCCATCGAGAAAGAACTTGACGGTTCCGCCCGAGATCCACTGGTCGTGATATTGGGCGCGAGCGTGCTCGAGCTTCGCGATTTCCTCCGCCGTCAACTGCGGCGGACGCGCAATGTCGCTGACGTAAAAGCGCAAAGTGAGCTGGCCTCGTCCGCGCAGTTCGTTGAGGAGGTCGAGATAAGCGAAGTCGCCGCCGGCGCTGTGCACTCGCACTAAGCCCGCTTTGTTGGCTGCCGCCATGCCCTGGCGCAAAGCCTGCAGGCGTTCTTCGCGCGAGGGCTGGGGAACAACGCGCTGCACCAGTTCCACGGCGGCATCTTCTTTCAGGGCGCCGGTTGGCTCACCCTGGGCATCGCGCACAATTTTTCCATTGGGCGGGTCGGGCGTGTTGCGGGTGATGCCCGCGGCGGCGAGCGCCTTGCTGTTGGCCCAGTAGGTGTGGCCGTCGTAGCCCTCCAGGAGCACAGGGCGGTCAGGCACCACCTCATCCAGATATTTCTTGTCGGGGAGCGCCGCTTTGCCGAAGACGTCGTAGGACCAGCCCCGGCCCAGGATCCATGAGTCCTTAGGATGGGCGGCGGCAAATTTTCTTACTGCCTCCTGAATGCCGGCGATGGTCTTCACGTCCTCCACGTTGATACGTTGAAGGCTGAGCGAGCCATCCATGAAGTGGATGTGGCAATCGGTGAAGCCGGGGAGGATGAGGCGGCCACCGGCATCAATTACGCGGGTGGAGGGACCGCGATACTTTTCGATTTGCGCCGCGGTGCCCACGGCAACGATGTTGCCGCCCCGAACGGCCAGCGCTTCGGCCCAGGGCTGGCGCGAGTTCACGGTGTAGAGGCGCGCGTTGACCACCAGCGTATCCGCGGCGGGAAGCGATTGGGCGGCGCCCAGGGACAAAGCAGCGAAGATCAATGCGAACAGTTGGAAGGCGGAGAGCAGGCGTGAGTGAAGCAACCGCGATCGCTCAGCAGATTCCATGCAGTCCTCGTGGCCGCTAGAAAGTTGGCGGCGTGTTTACCCATAGCACCCAGGTTTCGGTCTTGCCGGGATTGACCCAGGTGTGCGGGGTAGGGCTTTCAAAATAGAAACTGTCGCCGGGCTTGAGCAGAAATTCTTCGCCCTGCAGCGCGATCTTGAACTGGCCGCGCAATATGAAAAGGAATTCCTCGCCCTCGTGGGAGTAGGAGTCGCCGCTGCCCGCTTTGGGAGCGATGCGGAACAGGTGCGGTTCCATGACGGCATTGCCCCAGGCCAGCAATTCCATGCGCACGCCCGGGCCGGCCTCCAGCACCTTGCGCCGGTCGGGGCGCACCAGGTGCGGGTTCGACCCACTGGGATCGAAGAAATCGAGGATGTTCGTTTTGTAGAAACGCGCCAGCTTGCGCAGTGTGCCGATGGAAGCGCTCATCTGGCCGCGCTCAATGGCGCTGAGGAAGCCCACGGAGATGCCGACATTGCCGGCAACGCCGGCCAGCGAGAGATTACGGCGCAGGCGCAGGTTGCGCAAGCGCAGGCCGATGCCGCCGGCGGCGCCGTCGGGCGAAGCGCGCAGCACGCCGTTACGCTTCAGCAGCTGCACGATGGCGGGGGCATTCAGGCCGCGCACCCGGCGCAGGAAGCGCGCCCGTTTGAGTAGCTTCACATCTTCGCTGCTGTAAAGACGATAACGGCTGGCGGTGCGCTGCGGGCGGGTGAGGCCCAGGCTCTCCCAGGAGCGAATGACGGAAGGAGATACGCCGACAATGCGGGCCACGTCGCCGATTTTCAAGTAAGGCTTGGGCTTGGCGGCATCCATTTTCGTTTTGGGAGAAAAGGCGTTATCTTGCCCCGGCGACGCACAATTTCGCTTGACAGCACGCGGGTAAGTTCAATAACCTTGCGCGATTATAGCAAGGTTTGCGGTCCCTGCAAGCGTCTTATTTGGAAGCACTGATTCAATTCTTCTCCCGCGTTTTGGAGGCTGCATGAATCCCCGTAAGATCTTTAGCTGGCTACTGGCAATCTGTCTTGTCGCCTCGTCCACCCTCTTACTTTACGCCCAGGGCACGGGCGGCAGAATCCAGGGGAATGTGAGCGATCCTACCGGCGCTGTGCTGGCCGGGGTCAACGTAAAGCTCACCAATGAACAAACGGGCGTGGTCCAGACCACGCAAACCGACAAGGCGGGGCACTACGAATTTCCCGCCGTGCCAGTGGGTAACTACCGCCTGGAATACGAGCAGACGGGGTTCAAAAAGGCAATTAAGAAAGGCCTCACGCTGCTGGTCAACCAGGTCATTATGATGAACATGACCATGCAGGTGGGTGGGACGCAGGAAGTCGTGGAAGTGACCTCGGAAGCGCCCCTGGTGGATACCACCAGCACGCAATTAGGGGCGGTGGTGAACGATCGGTCGGTGACCCAGTTGCCGCTCAATGCCCGTGATACTTACCAGTTCTTGCAACTGCAGCCTGGGGTTATGTCCACGGTCGGTTCCGCCAACTCGGTCGTCTACGGTAACGACAGAGCTGGGGCCGTGTCGGTGAACGGAGGTCGTGGGCGTGCGAACAATTTTAGTGTTAATGGTGGCGACGCCAATGATCAGTTCGTGAACCTACCGACCGTGCAGCCATCGCCTGACAGTATTCAGGAATTCCGCGTTCTGACCAATACGTTCGACGCCGAATACGGCCGCAACTCCGGTTCGGTGGTCAATGTTGTGACGAAGTCCGGAACCAATAATTTTCACGGCGATGCATATGAGTTCTTCCGGAACACGAAGCTTAACGCTAATGCTTATTGCTTTACGGCGGTACAGGGTATTCCATGTGACAAGCCGCAATTCAATCAGAACCAGTTCGGAGCGACCTTCGGCGGCCCGATAAAGAAGGATCGAACTTTCTTTTTCACGTCCTATGAAGGACGGCGAATTCGTCAGGGAATTCCGTCTCCAGCCGTGACCGTGCCAACCGCTGCGGAGCGGCCTGATCCGTCGCATGTAGTGAACGGGCACATAGTTGCAGATTTTTCCGCCGAATCTCCGTTTGCAGGGGTTTTGAACAGTTCGTACGCATTACAACCGGGAAATCAAATCGGTCAGCGACCCGGCTGTCAGCAAGCCGTGACTGCCATAGGTGGAGGCTTGATCCAGGACGGCGCCAACTACTCCGACATCTTTCCAAACAACCAGATTCCCTTGGAGTGCATGGATGCCACTGCTGTAGATCTGCTTCAGTTTGTTCCGGTCCCAAAGGGAGGGAGCAACATTATCCAGACCATACCGGTGCAGCCTGATCGCGGTGACCAGTTCACTCTGAGACTCGATCATCGGCTCAATGACAAGCAAAATCTTAGCTTCTACTACTATTTCGATGATCACCACGTAGTTTCGCCCTTTGCGCAGTTTCAAGCTGCGGGCGCGAACGTACCGGGTTTCGGGTCCATCACCAACGAACGATTCCAGCAGTACAACCTCAGCCATACCTGGACGATTAACAACACCACGGTTAACGAGTTACGTTTCAACTACAATCGCGAAGCGCAGAGAACCTTCCAGCATCCGGTGCGCACTTCATTACTGCAGGATTCCTGTCCACCAGCTCCTTCTTGGCTCACCAATGTGCTGGGATCTGTGCCTTGCTTCAGGGACGGCACGCCAACGAACAGCTTGGGCATCCATCCTGGGCTGGGCGCCACAGCTGAGGGAGTTCCGTTCATTCAGGTGAGCGGCGGATTCACGATCGGCAATAACGGCGAGGGGGAACTGCCTCAGGTTGGCAATTCGTTTCAATGGTCGGATAGCCTCACTAAAGTTGCTGGCAACCACTCCCTGAAATTCGGAGCCGATGTTCGCCGCCAACGCTTTGATCAGACTCTCTTTTTCGACGTCAATGGCGAATTCTTTGTGGACGGGACATCGACCAATAGTCTCGTTGGCGATACAGTATTTTCCGATTACCTGCTTGGATTCCCCGGTTCCTATGGGCAGGGTTCGGCTCAAGTGGAGAATGTCCGCAGCACGGGACTGTATCTATTTGCCCAGGACAGTTGGAAGATCAAACCAAACCTGACATTGAATTACGGCTTGCGCTGGGAATTAAATACGCCGATTGCCGATGTGAGCAAGCATGTGCAAACGTTCCGCCCTGGACAAGTGAGTTCGGTGTATCCATGTAAAAACACAGTTAACACCGACTGTTCCTCGATGACGCCGGTGGGCCTCGTTGTTCCGGGAGATGCCGGCATTTCTAATGCCCTGACGCAAACCTATTACAAAGCCTTTGCTCCGCGAATCGGAATCGCCTGGAGTCCGGGGAAGTCAGGCAAGACCACCGTTAAGGCTGGATGGGGACTGTTTTACAATCCGATTGAGCAGCTTGTGCTGGAGCAGTTCAGCGCCGAGCCACCGTTTGGCGGCAGCACCTTCCCGTTCAACACTTTCCTCAATACTCCTTTTCTCGACCAAAGCGGAAGTTTTTCTTATCCCAATCCCTTCGGCCTGAGCTCACTCGGCGGTACGAACGGTTTCCTGAATCCGCAACGCGGGCAGCCGGTGGACTGGGGGATGTTCCGCCCCATTCTGCTATTCGGTCAGTTTCAGCCGAAGATGCGAAGTCAGTATTCCGCGCAGTACAACCTCACGATCGAGCGTGAGCTAGCCAGAGATCTGAAACTGCAAGTAGGCTATGTAGGGTCTCAGGGGCATCGTCTTTTGGCTACCCACGATCTCAACTATGGAAACCCCCAGACCTGCCTGGATCTGAACGCAGTGCTTGGCGACGGTACGTGCGGCCAGTACTTTGCTGACAGCACCTTCTTCATTCCCGGAGGAACCGTTCTTCCAGTGAATTTCCATCTGCCGTACGCCCAGAATAATTCCGTTATCCCGGCTGGGACCACAGTTGGTCCCAACGGCATTACTCTTGTAGGGCTGCGTCGTTACTCCTCCCCACAATGCGATCCGCTGACCGGGATTGGCTGCCCTGCGGACGGGATCCCCGTCTTTAGCAGCATTTTTGCTCAGGATACAATTGCCAATTCGGCATATAACTCCTTGCAGGCATCCCTCGACAAGCGCTTCGGGCATGGGCTTCAGTTCACCACTGCTTACACTTTCAGCAAGTCCTTCGATGAGGCTTCGAGCTTCGAGGGGATCCTGAACCCGATTGATCCCCGTCGCAGCCGGTCACTGTCGAACTTCGATGCGCGACACCGAATCGTATTCAGCTATTACTGGGATTTGCCCATTCAGCATCATAGCGGCGTCCTGGGCAAGGTGATTAACGGTTGGTCCCTTTCCGGAATCACCACTTTTCAGACTGGATTTCCGATTCGTATCCAGTCGCTGGCGGATAACGAGCTGATGTACAGCTTCGATTTCGAACTGCCGGGTCAACCAAATCAGATTGCGCCCTTCCGGACTATGCGGCCGCAGTCCAACGGCAACTACTTTTTTGATCCCAATAGCTTTACGGAGAATGCTTCCGATAGCTCCCAACCGCCCTGTACAGCAGGTGCGGTATTCGGATGTTACGATCCGACGTTGTTCGGCAGTCTGGGTAACGCTCGCCGCACAGTTTGTTGCGGGCCACACATCAGCCAGACAGATTTTGCCATTCTGAAGACGATTCCCTTGTCGGAGACGAAGCGCCTTGATTTCCGCGCGGAGTTCTTCAATCTCTTCAACCACACGCAGTTTTTCACGCCGGACGGCAACACTTCCGATGGGTCGCAGTTCGGCCAAGTCACCCAGGCGCGCGATCCTAGGTTGATGCAGTTCGCTTTGAAGTACATCTTCTAGAATTAAGGCCGGGGCACTGCGTTTCGCCGTGCCCCGGCATTTGTGCGTTTCAGCAGTTACTCTTCGCGACAGCGAAAGGAATTACCAATCGTGTATGAAGCTCTACGCAAGGAACTAGAAACCTTCGAAAAGCGCACCCCAAAGTCCGCCGAAGCCCACAAAAAGAACCTGAAGCGCATTCCGCTGGGGGTGGCCAGCAACTATCGCGCCTATGATCCGTACCCCATCTTCGTGAAAGAGGGGCAGGGCTCGCATTTCCGCGACCTGGATGGCAACGACTACATTGACCACAATCTGTGCTTCGGTGCGCTGATGGCAGGGCACTGCCATCCCGCGGTGATGAAGGCGGTGGAATCGCGGTTAAAGCTGGGCACTATGTTCGGCATGCCGCACGACATGGAATGGCAACTGGCGGAGGAAATCTGCCAGCGTTTTCCGGTGGAGATGGTGCGCTTTGGCTCCAGCGGAACGGAAGCCACCATGCACGCTATTCGCCTGGCGCGCGCCGCTACCGGCCGCGACAAGGTGATCAAATTCGAAGGCGCCTACCACGGACTGCACGACACGGCGCTGGTGAGCGTGAAGCCGCACGCGCCGGAGTTCGGCGATGTGAATGCGCCGACCTCGGTGTCGGGCGGACTGGGCGTGCCCAAAGCCAGCCTGGAGAACGTTCCCGTGGCAACGTTCAACGACCTGAACAGCGTGGAGCGGCGGTTCCGGGAAAATCCGGGCGAGATTGCCGCGGTCATTCTTGAGCCGATTCTGATGAACGTCGGCATGTGCATGCCGCGGGCCGGGTTCCTGCAGGGCTTGCGGGAACTGTGCGATAAGCACGGCGCGCTGCTGATTTTCGACGAAGTGAAAACCGGAGCTAAGCTGGGCTGGGGCGGCGCCTCCGAATACTTCGGCGTGCGGCCCGACCTGATTTGCCTGGCTAAGTCCATAGGCGGCGGTTTCCCCCTGGCGGCTTTTGGCACCTCCAGAGCGGTGATGGACCTGATTTCGCAGCACAAGGTCTTTCACGGCGGAACCTACAACACCAATCCGGTATCCATGGCGGCCGGCCTGGCGACGTTCCACGAAGTGCTCACGCGCGAAAACTACGCGCACGTGGACAAGCTGAGCAAGAAGCTGACCGACGGCTATCGCAAAACCGTAGCCAAAGCCGGTTTGCACGGCTACGTCGCGCAAGCAGGCGCCAACGGCGTGCTGATGCTGTATCCGCAGGAGATCCGCAACTACCGCGACTGGACCACCGTAGACATTGACCTGTGGCGGCATTACTGGTTCGGCATGGTCAATCGGGGAGTGATGGCGCAGCCCTACTGGTGGGACGAGCAGTGGACCATCAGCGTGCAGCACACCGAGGCCGACATTGATAAGCACCTGGCGGCGTTTGCCGACATTGCGCCGGCGCTGGCGGAGGCGCAGCAGGAGCGCTCGGCCGCGGCGGCGCGCTCGGCATAGGAGCTGACGGTTGTCATCGGCCACTAAAACCGCGGAACCGGGAACCGTTGAGGCCGGCGCCCCGCACCTGAAGCGGGTGCTGGGGCGCTGGGACCTCGTGCTGCTGTTCGTGGTGGCGGTGTTCAACCTCAACGTTGTGCCCTCCATCGCGGCCAACGGTGGCGTGACGGTGTGGCTGTGGGTAATCTCGCTGCTGCTGTTTTTCTGGCCGCAGGGCATCGCCGTAATCGAGCTTTCGCAGCGCTTTCCGGGAGAAGGCGGGGTTTACCTTTGGGCCAAGGAAATTTTCGGCGACTTCCACGGCTTTCTTTCCGGCTGGTGCTACTGGACCAACAACATGATGTACGTGCCCACGGTGATGCTGTATTTCGTGGGCGTTTCCGTGTACGTGCTGGGACCGCGCCATGCCGGACTGGCCGACAGCAAAGTGTTCGCGCTGGGCGCGTCGCTGGCGCTGTTTGCGGTTCTCGTGGTGCTCAACATCATTGGGCTGGGCGTGGGCAAGTGGATCAATAACGTCGGTGCCGTGGGCACTTTTGTTGCCGCCGCTACTCTGATCGGTTTGGGCGTGGTGGTGTGGCTCCGTTTCGGCACCACGGTAAGCGCGGCCGACTTTGGCGTGCCCGCCAACCCGCGCTTCGTGATGAATGCCTTCGGAGTGATCTGCTTCGGGCTGGTGGGCCTGGAGCTGGCCTCGGTCATGGGCGACGAAATTCACGAACCGAAGCGCACGCTGCCGGGCGCGGTGGCCTGGGGCGGCATCATCTCCGGGGTGCTTTACATCGGCGTGACATTGACCCTGCTGATTGCCGTGGATAAGAAGGACATCAACGTGCTGCAGGGCATCGTGCAGGCGGTGAGCCACCTGGCGGCGCGCGTGGGCGTGAGCTGGATCATTCCCGGGTTCGCGCTCATGCTGAGCTTGGCCATTGCGGGTATCGGCTCGGCTTGGCTGGCGGGTTCGGCACGCATTCCCTTCGTGGCAGGGCTGGATTCCTATCTGCCTTCGTGGTTGGGTAAGGTACACCCGCGCTACCGGACCCCCTATGCCGCGCTGATTGTGCACGCGGCAGTTTCGGCGGTGCTGGTGGTGCTGAACTTTGCAGGCTCTGGCGTGCAGGAAACGTTTCAGAAGCTGCTATCGCTTGCCGTGGTGCTGCAACTGGTGCCCTTCTTGTACGTTTTTGGAGCGCTGCTGAAGATGGCCGGCGACCGCGGCACGAAGACGTATTACAGCCGCACTACCCTGGTGGCTGCCGGGCTCAGCGGCCTGTTGACCACCACGCTGGGAATTGTGCTGGTGTTCTTCCCGGCGCAGCAGATTACGTCGCTGTGGTCGTATGAAGTCTGGATGTTTGGGGGGACGCTGTTCTTTATTGGCCTGGCGGCGTTCTTCTTTTATGTGTACGGGCGACGCAAAGCATTGCGCCAGGCCGCAAGCATGTAGTTCAGAATGTTTCGGAAGGGCACGGCTTCAGCCGTGCCGCAGATGCGACCTTGATTGCGGGCTTCAGCCCCTGAGGGTCGCGGGAGGTCTTATGGCAACCGCAATCAGACCGAATGTGCGGACTTATCAGATGTTCATCAACGGCGAGTGGGTAGACAGCGCCACTGGCAAGACTTTCCCGGTCTATGATCCCTCCACCGAAGAGGTGATCGCCGAAGTTCCAGACGCCAATGCCAAGGACGTGGATCGCGCCGTCAAGGCTGCGCGCGAGGCCTTCGACAGCGGTGCCTGGCGCGGCACCACCGCCCAGGAGCGCGGCCGCGTGCTCTTCCGCCTGGCCGAGCGCGTGCGCAAAGAAGCGGCCATGCTGGCTGAGTTGGAGTGCCGCAATACGGGTAAGCCCATCGTGGAAGCGGAATACGATATCGCCGACGTGGCTACCTGCTTCGAGTACTACGGCGGCCTGGCTACTAAAGTTGTCGGCTACGTGAACCCGGTGCCGGATAACGCGCTCAGCCTTTCCATGAAGGAGCCGGTTGGCGTGGCCGGGCAGATTATCCCCTGGAACTATCCGCTGCTGATGGCGGCGTGGAAGCTGGCGCCGGCGCTGGCCGCGGGCTGCACCTGCGTGCTCAAGCCCGCCGAGCAAACCCCGCTCACGGTGCTGGAGATGGCCAACTGGTTCGCCGATATCGGCCTGCCTCCGGGCGTGGTCAACATCGTCACCGGCTTTGGCGAGACGGCGGGCGCGCCCCTGGTCACGCATGCCGACGTGGACAAAGTTGCTTTCACCGGCAGCGCGGCTGTGGGCAAGCTGATCGTGAAGATGGCCGCTGATACGGTGAAGCGCGTCACCCTGGAGCTGGGCGGCAAATCGCCAAACATCTTTTTTGCCGATGCCGACTTCGAAGCTGCCATTGATGGCGCGCTGTTCGGCGTATTCGTCAACCAGGGCGAGGTTTGCTCCGCAGGCAGCCGCATCCTGGTTGAGAAATCCATTTACTCAAAGTTCGTGGATGCTATGGCGGAGAAGGCCAAGAAAATCCGCCTGGGTCCCCCGCTGGAGCGCGAAACCAAGATGGGTCCGCTGGTCAGCAAGGAGCAATACGACCGCGTGCGTGGCTACCAGGAGACAGGGAAGAAGGAGGCCAAGCTGGCGGCGGGAGGCGGGCGCCCGGCAAGCATCGGCAAGGGCTATTACGTCGAGCCGACCATTTTCTACGACGTGAACAACAGCGCCAAGATCGCGCGCGAGGAAATCTTTGGCCCCGTGGCCGCGGTGATTCCGTTCAAGGACGAAGCCGATGCCCTGAAGATCGCCAACGATACGCCTTACGGGCTGGCAGCCGCGGTGTGGACGCGCGACGTTTTCCGCGCCATGCGGGCGGTGAAGGCGCTGCGCGCCGGAATTGTCTGGGTCAACCACATGCAACCCACGTACGTGGAAGCGCCCTGGGGCGGATACAAACAATCAGGCTTCGGGCGCGAACTGGGGCCGTTCGGCATTGAGGAATACCTGGAGACCAAACAGGTCCACATCAACCTGAACGAACAACCGATAGGATGGTACAGCTGAGATGGCTGCAATTCAGTTACGAACGGCAGTTCCCGGCCCGCGCTCGCAAGAACTGATGCGGCGCCGGGCGGAGGCGGTTCCGCGTGGCATCTACCTGGGCACGCCGGTGTACGTGGCCAAGGCCGAGGGCGCGGTGCTCGAGGACGTAGACGGCAACCGCTATCTCGACTTGGCCGGCGGAATTGGCTGCCTTAACGTCGGTCATCGCGCGCCCGCCGTGGTGGAGGCCATCCACTCCCAGGTGGACCGCCACATGCACACCTGCTTCCAGGTGCTGCCCTATGAGAGCTACGTTCAGTTAGCGGAACGGATGAACCAGCTGGCTCCGGGTAAGTTCGCCAAGAAGACGTTTTTCGTCAACAGCGGCGCGGAAGCGGTGGAAAACGCCGTGAAGGTGGCCCGCGCGTACACCAAGCGGCCCGCAATCATCGCGTTCGAGGACGCTTTTCACGGCCGCACCATGATGGGCCTGGCGCTGACCAGCAAAACGCATCCTTACAA
>DATJFA010000231.1:0-7585 GCA_035496015.1 Terriglobales bacterium
TGAAGCTGGTGGCGGTAATCAGGGATGAATAAAGCTGAACCGCGGGGGCCGGGAACGGCATCCTAAACAGAGAGGGCGATGTTACTTCGGTGCTTTTTGCTCTTGCGCAGGTGGCGCCCGCCGGGTAACATCATGGTGTCCTCCAAATGGCCGCACGTTCCCCGTGCCGGCACTCCGCGCCCAAAAGGTTAAGCTCCAGGCGCCAGACGGACAAAATAAGAGTTCACGATTTGACTTCCAGCCGCAAGAGGTTGTGAGAGTTTTGCACCAGCAGCGAAATTCCCGCGGCAGATAAGCGCATCGAACCATTTTCCCCTCGATGAATTGAGGGCAAAAAAGAGAGCAATATGATGATTGGACCGAACCATCCCTCCGGATCCGGGGGGAGAAACCGACGCCGGCGCGGCCGTCGTCCACCTAACCGTCGTCCCGGACAGGGAGGGGGACAACGCGACCGCCACGGCGGCATCTACACCGCGCCCATGGACCACGCCTACCGCGCGGGCATGAACGGCAATAATGGCGGGGGACGCGGGCGGTTTAACCCCAGCAATTACCTGGGCGCGGAACCCGAGCCTTTGCCCGAATCCAATGGCGGACCGCGCATCTTCGCCTTCATTGACGACCTGTTCTTCTCGGCAAAAATTCAGGAGGTTGCGCGCAAACTCAACGTCAAGGTCGAGTTTGTGAAGAACGAGAAGGATCTGGCCGAGCGCATGAGCAGCAATGGCGAGGAAAAACCTTCGCTGATCATCTTCGATCTCAACAACGCCAACGCCAAGCCGCTGACCCTGATCCCCAAGTTGAAATCGAAGCTGAAACGAGGGACCAGCATCATCGGGTTCCTTTCGCATGTGCAGGGTGATTTGAAGCTGAAGGCGCAGGAGGCGGGTTGCGACATGGTGTTGCCGCGTTCCGCTTTCTCGCAGAACCTGCCGCAGTTGCTGCGCCGCCACGGCGCTCCCGAGGAACTGGAGCAGGGAGCGGAGTAAGTCCGCTCGCCGATAATCCTCATTCAGCAGAAGAGAGGCCGGAGGCCGTCACCTCCGGCTGCAGCGCAAGGCCACTCCCTTATTCCGCCCGCAGGGCTTGCATGGGATGGATTGCCGCCGCCCGCAAGGCGGGAATAATCGCCGCCAGAAAAGCGCACACCGCGAGTGAAGCTGTGGCCATGGCCAGGGCCAGCGGGTCCCACGACTTCACGCCCCAAAGTTGCGCGGCCAGCAGGCGGCCGGCGCCGACGGCCAGCGGGATGCCGATCAGCAGCCCCACGCCTACACGCCGAAACGCTCCGTGCAGCACCAGGCGGATTACCTTCATGCGGTCAGCTCCCAGAGCCATGCGCACGCCGATTTCCCCGGTGCGCTGCGCCACCACGTAGGCGGTCACGCCGTAGAGTCCAACCGCGGCCAGCAACAGCGCAATGAGGCCGAACAATCCCGCCAGGCTGGCCACCGCCCGCTCCTGGTCGAACTCCAGCGCCACCTGGTCACTGAGGCTGCGCACGCTGGTGATGGTGAGGTTGGGATCGAGGTCGGCCAGAGTCCTGGTAATCAGCGGTTCCAGAGCGCCGGGGCTGGCGTGCGTGACCAGCAGGATGCCGTCAATGAAATGGGAGCGCAATTCGATTTTCTGCATCAGCGGATGTTCGTAATGCACGTACTGCGCCAGGGGCACGAAGAACATGGGATGCGCCGGATCGCGCGGGAACGCGAATTTCGCGTTATCCACCACGCCGACAATGCGGAAGGTTCCGGCGAGGGCCAGCATATCCAGGCCAAAGTGCTTGTCCAGAGGATCTTCCTTGGGGAAGAAGCGTTTGACGAAAGCCTGGTTCACGAGGGCGACGGGCGCCGTGTTTTCGTTGTCGGCGTCCGTGAAGCCGCGGCCGCGTGCCACCGGTTCGCCCAGCGCCTGCAGATAGCCGGTGCTCACCCGGTCCCAGGAAGCGTTGGAATTTTCTCCCAGCACCTCCGGATGTCCTTGTATGGCTATGGCCTCGCCCCAGTTGTCGGTGAGCGGGTTATACATGGCGAGTCCGACCTGTTCGACGCCGGGCAGACGCTTCAGTTGGTCCTGCATTTCGCGGTACAGCGCGTTCAAGCGCTCGGGAGTGTAGCCGGGCGCCGGCGGATTCATATCCACCACCACGCGGTTGGCGGTTTGGAAGCCGAAATTCTGGTGTTCCAGGTTGCCCAGGCTGCGCGCCAGCATGGTAGCCCCGGCAACCAGCACGACGGAAAGCGTGGCCTGAACAATCAGCAGCGCCTTGCGAGCGAGGGACGAACTGTCGCGCGTGCTGCGGGTAGAGCTGCGCAGCGCTTCGATGGGGTGGGTGTGGGTGGCGAACCACGCCGGCGCGGTGCCGAAAATCACTCCCGTTAGCAGCGAAAGCAGAAAGGCAAATCCCAGCGCCGGCAGGGAGGGAAGAATGCTGATGGGAAGAAAATGGGTGCTGTGGAAGGCCAGGCTCAGCAGGAGCCGCAAGGCAGCGACGGCCACAACCACGCCGGCCACGCCTCCCATCACGGCGAGCAAAACGCTCTCCAGCAGCGCCTGCCGGATGATCTGGGGGCGGGAGGCTCCAATGGCCACGCGCAGGGCGGTTTGCCCGCGCCGCGCGGCGGCACGCGCCAGCAGCAGGTTGGCTACATTGGCGCAGGCGATCAGCAGCACCAGCCCGCAGACAGAGAGCAGGATGGTGAGGCTGCGCCCGAAGTCTTCTTTCATTTCCGCAACACCGGCTCCGGCGGGCACGACGTTAAGGTTCTGGTTGGGGAGCACGCGCTTAATTTCCGCCATCCACTCGGGGGGAAACCCGGCGTCATTCAGCATCCATTGCCGCAGCATGGCGGTGAGGCGCGGCGATATTCCGGCAATCGAGGCTCCCGGCCGCAGGCGACCAATTACTCGCAGCCAGCCCGAGATCGGCTGGTGCAGAAAAGAGGCCTCGCCATCAATCAGGGGCTCCTGTTGCAGGGGAACCCAGACGTCGGGCGGATCGCTGCGCAAGGTTTCGCCAAAAAAACCTGGGGGAGCGATGCCGACGACGGTGAAGGGATGGCCCTCGATCATGTACGTGGCGCCCACCCCGGTGGGATCGCCGCCGTAGGTTTCGCGCCAGGCGTGGTAGCTCATCACCACCACCGGGGCGGCGGAAGGCTGGTCGTCTGCCGTGGAGAAGAGGCGGCCACCAAAGGCATGAATGCCGAAGGTGGAGAAATAGCTTCCCGTAACGTATTCGGTGCGCAGCGGCTTGGCCACGCGCTCCGACTGCCGCCGCACGCTCATGCGGTTCGGCCCCGCCTGGAAGGCGGTGAGCTCGGCAAACTCCGGCAGGTTTTGCTGCAGCCGCTGATAGAGAGGGTAGGAGTACATTCCCCAGCGGTCCTGGGGTCCGCCTTCGACGCAGCACTCGTTGCCGTCGCCGATGCGGTAGAGAGTGCCTGGGTCGGTGACCGGCAACGAGCGCAGCATGACCGTATGAATCAGGGAAAAAATAGCGGTGGTGCCGCCGATTCCCAGGGCCAGCGTCAGGACTGCCGCGGCGGTAAACACTGGGGCATGCCGGAACTGGCGCAACGCGTAGCGGAGGTTGTTGGCAAAGTTCTGCATCGTCGTTCCTGGGGTCTGGTACGAGGAGCCGGAGGCAGAAGTTCCGGGTTTCTTTAGGTGATTGGACTGAAAGTAGCCCGCCAGTTTACTGGCGGGCGGGGCCTTTTGCTTGAGGAATTCAGTCGTGCCTACGGCACTCTCAAGGTAATCTCCAGCCTTCCCGCCACTGAAGTGGCGGGCTACTCTCAAGGCGTCCCTTGCGGGACGGCTTCTGCTCATCACTCATGGAGTGTTTCTCCCGCTGCCGTCGATGACACACCAATAGACGTAATCATGGAAATCGGCACACATAGGGCAGGCAAATCCGACGAATGTGGCGCCATCATGTGACCGGTCTCGCAGAGACGGGCTGAAAGTAGCCCGCCAGTTTACCGGCGGGTGTCGAATCCAGATATCACGCGAGTCCTGTGGGGACGACTGAAATAAATGATTGCTTTCAGCCGTCCCTCCGGGACTAGAAATTAATTGCCCTCCTCACCCGCCACTGAAGTGGCGGGCTACTCTCAAGGCGTCCCTTGCGGGACGCCCTCCTCCCAATTGTCGGTTTTTTCGTCGTCCTCGTCGCACACCTGTAGGCGTGGTCGTAATCATGGGAACTGGCATACATGGATGCACGGTGCGGAACAGAATTAGTAACTTCGCAGCGCAGTGCCAGCATGGGATCAACGCGGGTGGCGCGCCGCGGCGTGCCGCGCAAGATAGCGTTCACTCGTAGCGTAGGGCGATGGTGGGATTCACGCGCACGGCGCGCCGCGCCGGCAGATAGCCGGCGAGGATCGCGACCAGACCCAGGACCGCCGCAACCGTGACCAACGTCAGCGGGTCGGTTGTCTTCACCTGGAAAAGGAACCGTTCGAGGGTGCGCGTGAGCAGCAGCGACGCGACCAGTCCGATAACAACGCCGGCCGCGCCCAGCGCCGCGCCTTTGCCGACAACCAGGCGCAGTACGTCCGAGGGCTGCGCGCCCAACGCCATGCGGATGCCGAACTCCTGCGTGCGCTGCGCGACCGAATACGCGATGACGCCGTACACACCTATGGCGGCGAGCAGCAGCGCGGCGAGCGCGAAACTGCCCAGCAGCGTGGTGCGGAAGCGAGGTTCGGAAGCGGAGTTTGAGATGCTGACTTCCAGCGTCTGCTCCTGATTGACTACCGCGTCGCGGTCAATGGCGTGGATGGCGCGCTCGATCTCCGGCGCGAGGCTGGCTGCGGCCCGCGTGGAACGCACATAAAGGAATTGAGCTTCCACGAACGACTGTGCTACCGGCGTGTAATAGGCCATCGGCGAGTTCTTGCTGTCGAGGCCCTGGTATTTCACGTCCCCGACAACGCCGACGATTTCCATCGGCGGGGTGTGCAGCTCGGGCTGGCTCTGGTGCATGATGTGTCCCAGGGGGTTATCGTTTGGGAAGTAGCGCCTGGCCAGCGACTCGCTGATAAGGACCACGCCGTGTCCGTCACGGCGATCGGCATCGGTGAGGTAGCGGCCGCGAAGCAGCGGGATCTGCAGGGTTTCGAAGTACCCCGGCATAACGTGACCGACCGGGGTTGAGGGGAATGCGCCCTGGCTCCAGGGCTGGCCGTCAATGTTGAAGCTATCGTCCTCCTCCCACCAGTTGGGTGGGCGGAGGTCGGCCATGCCCGCCGCTTCGACGCCGGGCAGGGCGCGCACCGAGTCGAGGATGTTCTGATAGAAGGCGACGCCTTTGGCTACGTCACGGTACTTAGCATTCGTTGCCGTGACGTACATGCTCAGCACGTGGCGCGGCTCGGCGCCGACGCCGCTCTGCACCCGCTGCAACTCTATCAGGCTGCGCACGAGCAGTCCCGCGCCCGCCAGCAGCACCAGAGAGAGCGCGATCTCGAACACCGCCAGCGCGGAGTGGGTGCGCAGTCCCGAAGTTGAAAACCCGCCGCTGCGCCCGCCTTCCTTCAGCGCGAGATTGGGATCCGACGCCGAAGCCCGCAGCGCGGGAATCAGGCCGAACAGTGCGCTGGTCAGAATGGCGACGGCGAAGGTAAAGATGACAACCCTCCAGTCGAGGCGGATGTCGCCGACGCGCGGCAGCAGATTCGTCGGGTTCCACCGCTGCAGCGCACCAACAGCAATCCATGCGAACGCCAGTCCGGCAAACGCTCCGAAGATTCCGATCACCACCGATTCAGTGAGCAGTTGGCGCACAAGACGAAGGCGGGTGGCGCCAAGTCCAACTCGAACGGCCATCTCGCGGCGGCGCACGGTCGAACGGGCGAGCGTGAGGTTCGCGACGTTGAGCATGGCAATAAGCAACACGAAGGCGACGGCCCCGAACATCATCCACAGCGCCGGGCGGACGTTGCCGACCATCGCGTCACGCAGCGGGAGCACCGGCATGGTAAGGCGCGCGTAGGTGTTGGGATTGGCGTGCTCGATGTTGCGGGCGATGAAATTGGTGTCGGATTGCGCCTGTTCGAAGCTGACGCCCGGCTTC
Organism: Terriglobales bacterium; assembly: GCA_035496015.1. Classification (GTDB taxonomy): domain Bacteria; phylum Acidobacteriota; class Terriglobia; order Terriglobales; family Acidobacteriaceae; genus JAICWP01. The sequence continues at coordinate 6,086 of DATJFA010000231.1, forward strand.
AGGTGGGCGATCCCGGTGAAGAAGAACGGCCCCCGCCGCTTCGGCGGCGCGAGCCGATAGTTGATCCAGAGTTCGGTCTGCTGGCGGGGGAAGTGGAACGTTGCCGGCATGACGCCAACAATGGTGGTCGGATCGCCGCTGAGCATTACAGTCTTGCCGAGGATGTTGGGATCGCCGCCAAAGTGGCGGCGCCACAACGCCTCTCCGATCACCGCCAGCCGCGCGCTCGAGCCCTGATCTTCGCCCTCGACGAAGGTGCGACCGATGCGCGGCACGCCCCCCAGCAGAGAAAACAGATTCGCCGTGACGTGAGCGCTTATTACCTGCTCAGGAGTGGCATCGCCGGTAATCTCCTGTACTCCATTGGCGTAGAGGCCGATCGCGTCGAAGCAGCGGTTTTGCGCCTTCCAGTCGAAGTAGTCGGCCAGCGAGAGATTGCCGCGCGGACTGTTTTGCGGCGAGAAGTTCATGAACACGAGGGCGATGCGTCCGGCATCGCGGTAGGCAAGCGGCCGCAGCAGCACGCCGTACACCACGCTGAAGATAGCGGCATTGGCTCCGATGCCGAGGCCGAGCGTGAGCACGGCGGCGATCGTGAAAGCCGGCGACTTGGCCAGCATGCGCAGTCCAAAGCGCAGGTCCTGCAAAAGCCGGTCGAGCGACGCGAAGCCCCACATCTCGCGCGTCACCTCCTTCACCAGTCCGACGTTGCCGAATTCTCGGTGCGCAGCGGCTTCGGCATCGGCACGCGACTCGCCCCGCGCGATGCGGTCGCGGACCGCCAGCGAGAGATGCGCTTGCAGTTCCTCGTTTAGTTCACGGTCGCGGCGGCGGAAGAAATTCATGGCTCGCTCCTGCGTGGCGAGGCAAGGATGCCGGCAATGGCATCGCTGAGCTGCTCCCATCGCGTGCGCTCGTCCAGCAGTTGCTTCTTCCCCGCGGCGGTGAGGCGGTACTCCTTCACCCGCTGGTTATTGTCGGAGAGCTTCCACTCCGATCGGATCCAGCCCTCGCGCTCCAGCCGGTGCAGCGCCGGGTAGAGCGAGCCGGTTTCCACCTGCAGCACCTCGCCCGAGCCCAGCCGTATAGCCTGGCTGATGCCGTAGCCGTGCTGCGGTCCCCACTGCAGGGTTTGCAGAATCAGCAAGTCGAGGGTGCCCTGCAGCAGCTCAATGCGGTTCTGATAGCGATTCCCCATATAGCCGACCGTAGGCTGTAGACATCCTATGCCTTGGGATGTAGACGGCCTACCCCCTGGTTCGTGAGCAGCTAGGCCGATAATTTTTTCGGAAGGAAAGGGTGGGCAGGAGCTACCCCGGAGGCCAGCGCAGGCTGCGCCCGCCCAGCAGGTGCAGGTGTAAGTGGAAGACGGACTGGCCAGCACGCGGGCCCACATTGAATACCGTGCGGTAGCCGTCCTCGATGCCGCGTTCGCGGGCGATTTGCGCTGCTACCAAATGGAGATAGCCGATGATTTCCGCATCTTCCGGCTGGGATTTT
>DATJFA010000232.1:0-3969 GCA_035496015.1 Terriglobales bacterium
GTTTGCCGGCAAACCGACTGCTCCGCCCCACTTGTTCGGCAACTCAGTGCCGTGATACGGTTTGCCTTCTTCAAAGCGGCACGGAGCACGGAGCACAGCATGGAAGGCATCAAGGGCAAGGTAAGCATCGTCACCGGAGGCGCCACTTTGATTGGCGCTGCCGTGGTGCGCGCGCTTCAGCGTGAAGGCGCGAAGGTGGTGATCGCCGACGTCAATGAGCAGGGCGGCCAGGCCGTGGCCAAGCAACTGGGCAAAGACGTGCTATTCGTGAAAACCGATCTCGCCGACGACGCCCAGATCGCCGCCTGCGTGGAACGAACTGTTTCCACTTTCGGCGGCGTGGATTTTCTCGTCAACCTGGCTTGCGTTTACATAGACGACGCTCTCAATTCCTCGCGCAAGGACTGGCTCGACAGCTACAACGTGAATGTGGTCGGCGGCGTGATGATGCTGAAGGCCGTGCGCCCGCACATGCTCAAGCGCGGCGGCGGGGCCGTGGTCAATTTCGGCAGCATCAGCGCCAAGGTGGCGCAGACGGGCCGCTGGCTCTATCCGGTTACGAAAGCGGCCATTCTTCAGCTTACCCGCAACGAAGCCATGGACTTGGCCGGCGACAAAATTCGCGTCAACTCCGTCTCGCCCGGCTGGACCTGGTGCCGCCTGATGGACGACATCACCCACGGCGACAAAGCCAAAACCAACCGCGTCGGAGGCCCCTTCCATTTGCTGGGGCGAGTCGGCGAGCCGGAGGAAGTGGCGCAGGCCGTCCTGTTCCTCTGCTCCAGCCATGCGTCCTTCATTACCGGAACTGACCTGGCCGTGGACGGCGGCTATTCCGCCATGGGCCCGGAGATGGCGGCGCCCGCCATTCCCAAGCTGATGGAATAAACTCGTTCTTCATGAAGCGCATCGCCATCGTCGGCGCCGGCCAGTCAGGTCTGCAGCTTGCCCTGGGGTTGCTCGGCGCCGCCTACGAGGTGACGCTATACTCCGACCGCTCCGCCCAGGAAATTCACGATGGCTACGTCATGTCCAGCCAGTGCATGTTTGATTCGGCGCTGGAGATTGAGCGCAACCTGAAGCTGAACTACTGGGAGGAAGAATGCCCCAGGGTGGAGGGGATTGCCTTCACCGTGCCCGACGGCGTGGGCGGCAAGAGCATGGACTGGTCCGCTCGCCTCGATGATTACGCGCAGTCGGTGGACCAGCGCCTCAAAATTCCGCGCTGGATGAGCGAATTTGAAAAACGCGGGGGCAAATTGCAGGTTCAAGCCGCCGGCCTGCAAGAACTCGAAGCCTGCGCCCGCAGCCACGATCTTGTAATTGTGGCCAGCGGCAAGGGTGCCCTCGGCGACCTTTTCCAGCGCGACCCAACTCGCTCGCCCTATTCCGAGCCCCAGCGTCTTCTCGCCCTCACCTACGTCCGCAACCTGCGCCCGCGACGCCCATATCCCGCGGTCTGCTTCAACCTGATCCCCAACGTCGGCGAGTATTTCGTGTTTCCCGCGCTCACCACCACCGGCGAGTGCGAAATCATGGTGTTTGAGGGCATCCCGGGCGGACCTATGGATTGCTGGGGAGACGTGAAAACGCCGGCCGATCATCTCGCGCGCAGCAAGTGGATACTGAAAAAATTTTTGCCGTGGGAGGCTGAGCGCTGCCACGACATCGAACTGACCGATGATCACGGCGTGCTCACCGGCCGGGTTACTCCCGCCGTGCGCCGGCCACTTGGCGCGCTTCCCTCGGGCCGAGCCGTGCTGGGCATGGCCGACGCGGTGGTGCTCAACGATCCCATCACCGGCCAAGGCTCGAATAATGCTGCTCGCTGCGCAGAAATTTACCTGGAAAGCATTCTCGAACGCGGCGAAAAGCCCGCCGACGCTGAGTGGATGCAGCAGACCTTCGAGCGCTACTGGACGGGCTACGCACAGTGGGTGGTGGATTGGACCAATCTGCTGCTCAAGCCGCCAGGACACGTGCTCAAGCTGCTGGATTGTGCCGGCAGAATCAAAGCCGTGAGCGCCGCCGTGGTCAACGGCTTCGATGATCCGCGCACACTGTTTCCCTGGTTCATGGACCCCGCTGAGGCTGACCAGTTTGTTACCCAGCAGGCGAAGGCTGTGGCTGACCGTCTCGACCGGCGCGACTTCCGCCGGGCGCTCGGTCAGTTTGCCACCGGCGTCACCGTGGTGACCGCCCGCACGTCTGATGGACGCAAAGTGGGCGTGACTGTCAATTCATTTTCCTCGGTCTCGCTGGATCCGCCCCTGGTGTTGTGGAGCCTCTCCCGGCAGGCTCCCAGCTTTGCCGACTTTATCCACGCTACTCATTTCGCGGTTAACGTGTTGGCTGGCAACCAGCATCATCTTTCGCGGCAATTTTCCACCCCGCTGCCGGATAAGTTTTCCGGAGTTGAATTTGCCGAAGGCCCCGCCGGCGTGCCCCTGCTCAGCGGCGTGAACGCTCATTTCATTTGCCGCAACGTTCGCCAGTACGATGGCGGCGACCACGTGATTTTTCTGGGCGAGGTGGAAGACTACAAATATTCCGATGGCGAGCCCCTGGTCTTCCATTCCGGCCGCTACCGCCTGGCCACCCGCCACCCCGACATCCCGGAATAGAGCGATTCGGAAAGAGCAATTCTGATTCGCACTTGCTTAGAAATGTCGGCTGCGGCCCCGGCCAGCCTTATGATTGTCATCCTGAGCGCAGCGAAGGACCTGCTTTTTGAATGTCCCGCAATAAAAGCTCTCTTTCGGAGGGGCGCAGCTTTAGCTGCGCCATACAGCCCCTCTCTTAAATTTTGTCATCCCGAGCGAGCGCGACCCGAGCTTTGCGAGGGGAGCGCGAGTCGAGAGCCTGCCCTGAGCCTGCCGAAGGGGACCTTGTGTTGGTACGCTCGCGCCACGCACCTGTCCAAACTAGGCATCCCCCAGCTTTCTCACTTTGCCCGCCCCCAGCAGATGCTTCGCTACCAGCAGCCCCGACGTCCCATGCAACCCCGGCCCCGGGTGCGTCGAAGCCCCAATGTGATACAAGCCGTGCACCGGCGTACGATGGTTGGCGACTCCCGCAAATGGACGCCACAAAAAGAATTGATCAGGCGCGCAAGACCCGCTATACGGATCGCCGCCAACGAGATTGATATTGGCAGTTTCCAAATCAGCGGGCGAGAGCACCACCCGCTTCATGATGGCGCTCTCCAGGTTGGGAATTTGCCGCGCCAGCTTCGAGATTACTCGGTCGGCATAGCGCTCGCGCAGCGATTCCGTCCACCTGCCATCGCCGGTATCAAGCTTCCCGGCGGCATCGTCTTTGGGACGGCTGGGCAGTTCCTGCAGCTGCAGCCACAAAATCCAGCGTCCCTGGGGTGCTCGCGACGGATCCACCGCCATGGGCTGTCCCACCACTACGGTTGGATCGGCGGGAATCAGCCCACGTTCGGCCTCGTTTACCGCCCGCGAGACTCCGTCCAGTCCATCATTGACGTGCACGATGGCCGTTCGCAGAAAGCGCTCATCATTGCCCGGCCACCGCGGCGCCTCCGAGAGCGCCAGATGAATCTGCATGTCGGCGCGCCCATATCGGAAGCGCTTCGCCCGGGCCACTGTCCAATCCGGCAAAACGCGGCGCTCCAGCAACTGGGTGTAGAGCTGTTGTGGAGTCACGCTGCACACCACGGCTTTGCGCGCCTCGATCAGCCTGCCCTGCGAGCGTACGCCGATGGCTCGGCCATTCTTCACCTCCACTCGCTCCACGTGAGCGCCGGTTTCCAGTTGCCCGCCGGCGTCGCGGATCAGCCGCACCAGCGCGTCCGCCAGTCGCGCCCCGCCGCCGCGTGGCACCGGCATGCCTCCCATCTGCAGGGCCACGGCGATGATCTTGTTCATCAATCCCGAGCCTGCGCCCTCCGGTCCCAGTCCCATATGCAGCACCCAGGGAGCAAACAGCCCGTGCACCGCCGGA
>DATJFA010000233.1:0-7461 GCA_035496015.1 Terriglobales bacterium
AATGTCGCTGGCCCGCCGCTCCAGCGCGGTGAAGATGGTGGTGTCCACCAGGCGGATGATCGGGCTGATGTCGCCTTCGGCGGTCAGACGTTCGATGGAAATGGTTTCGTCGCCGCTCTCGTCCTCGCGGATCACATCCAGGGTGAAGCCTTCGCTGGCTTCTTCCAGGACGCGCTGCGACTGCTCGGTCTTTTTGAGGATGTCGGCGATCTGCGAAAGGGTGGCGACCTTGGTGACAATGCGCTTGCCCAGCAGCAGGCTAATTTCGTCAATCATCATCAGCTGGCTGGGATCGGCGATGGCAATGGCCAGGCGCCCGTCGTCCGTCTCCTGCAGCGGGACGAAGTTGTAGCGGAACATCAGGTCTACCGGAATCTTCTTGAACAGGTCGTGGTGGAGCTGGAAATCGCGCAGGTCAACGTACTCGCAGCGATAGCGCCGCGCCACGTCGCGCGCCCGCGAGAGTTCGTCGGCAGGAGTTTCGGTGGCGATGCGCCCGCCGTTTCCGCCGTTCACGAAGAGTGATTTCTTGTCTGCCATACAATTCTGTAGTTAGTAGCTGGTAGTTAGTAGTTGGTGTTGACCACCAGCTACCAGCTACCGCCCCTACCGAATTCCTCCCGCTCCCAGCGTAAACAGCGGCAAATACAGCGAGAGGAGCACGAAAAATACCACCGAGCCCATGAAAATCAGGATCACGGGCTCAATCAATGCCATGGCCGCGGTCAGCGCCGCCTGCACGTCTTCCTCGTAGAACTCCGCCACCGAGGTCAGCATGGCGGGAAGGGCGCCGGTAGATTCGCCTACCTCGATCATTTCCACCGATAAGTCGGGCATGATGCCCTGTTCTTCCAGGCTTTTGGCCAGCGGCCGCCCTTCCCGCACCTTGCGCACGGCATGGGCGACGCCGTTAGCCATGTGCCGGCTGCCCAGCGATTCGCCCGCCGTCTCCAGCGCCGGCACCAGGGGCAGGCCGCCGGTAAGCAGCGTGGCCATGATGCGCGAGAAGTTGGCTACCTGGTACTTGGTCAAAATCGGTCCCATCACCGGCAGCCCCTGCAGAAAGCGATCAATATGGTCGGCGCCCCGCTCCGTGTTCTTCCAGCGCCAGAACAGCAGGACGAAAGCCACCATCGCGCCCAGAAACACAAAAACGTATTTGCGCGCTCCCGTACCGAGCTCCAGCATGAACATGGTGAGAGCGGGAAGCTGCGCATTCAGGGTTTGATACAGTTCGGCGAAACGAGGCACCACATACGTCACCAAAAAGCTGAGCATGCCCACCACCAGCGTCACCAGGAGCGCGGGATAAACCAGCGATGCCTTCAACTTCTTCTTGAACGAAATGGTCAGCCGCTGAAAGGAAATAAAGCGGTTCAGCACCTCTTCCAGGTTGCCGCTCTTTTCGCCCGCCAGCAGGGTAGTGGTGTACATCTTGGGAAAGATTCCCTGGGCCGCAAAAGCGTCGGAGAGCAGTTCGCCGCTGCGCACCCGGTCGCGCACATTTTCCAACAGGGAGCGGAAGAACTGGTCTTTTTGCCGCTTGATGAGCAAGTCGAGCGCGTGCAGGATGGGCAGGCCCGCCCGCACCAGGGTGACGAACTGCTGGTTGAAAACTACAAACTGCTCCAGTTTAACCTTGCGGCGGCGAAACAGCGGTATTCCGCCCCCGGCCAGCAGGCCGCGCGGCTTGACCCAGTAAACCAGGTAGCCCTGCTGGGCGTAGCGGTCCCTGATCTCGGCCACCGAGAACCCGTTTTCAACCTGCTGCAGGAGGCGGCCTTGTTCGTCGGCTACCTTGATGAGAAATTCGGCCATCCAGCTCGTTCTTTTCGGGAAATCTGCTTTAGTCTAACACCGCAACTTAGCTGTCCAACTGCTTGATCCGCTTACAAAAGTACCCCAGTTTCAAGCTTATTGACCCACATCTTGTTCGATCACCTGCACCCCCGCCGGCGGAGTGAACTGGAACTGCCGGTCGGCTATTTCCTGGTTCTCTTTCTGGTCGTCGAACCGGTATTCCGTCGTGGAACCGTCCACACCATCCACCACCAGGCGGACGATTCTTCCTCCCGGCGCAATCTCCAGCAGAACCTGGTTCACTCCTTCCATAAACTTGGGAACTCCGCGTAAAACTACGTCGCCGGGGTGCAGCGGAGGCTTGTCAGGCGCCAGCGAAAGCGCTGTGAACTCCTTTTGCAGCTTTGTCTTACCCAGCAAATACGCGAGCGGCGAACGCAGATCCTCCAGTTTTTTCATGGGCGTCTTCCGCGCCTGCTGTTCACCGGGGACGTAAAACCACGCTGTCTTGCCGTCAGTGACGAACAGCTTCTCCCGTGGTTTCTGATAGTTCCAGCGCATCCTGCCCGGCCGTTTCAGCCACAGCGTGCCCGATTCCTCTCGCGAAGTGCCGCTTCCGTTGTAGATTTCGGTGAAATTTGCCTGCAAAGTGCGCAGGTGGTTGTAGTGCGCGTCCACCTCCTCCGCAATCCTGGGAACGCTGGTTTGGGCAAAAATTGCGCCGCAGAAGAGCAATAAACTGCCCAGCGCGGGCAGCGTGCGGCTGAGCCGTAGGTTCATGGCTTTCTATCCTTTGCGAGAGTATGAAGCCGGTTTCCTGATTAGATTAGGGCCTGGGCAGCTCTGATGCTTGAACACCCGGCGGCAACCCCTTTGTAATAAAGGGAAGATCGTCAGTATCAGTTACCTCCACCCTCCCCCCTGCCGCCAGTTTATAGGGCTGGCCAAGCGGGTCGAGCGGGATTCCCGGCAAATAACCGGCGCGGACCAAATCCGCCCAACTTTCCGGGGCATGTCCTATCCGCAAAGTGTATTGGCCGACCACTTGCTCCAGTTTGGGCACGACCTCATCCACCTGCAGGGCGCGCAAGTGGGAGATAGCATTGGCTTTAATCTGAGGATCCTTAGCGGTTTCGTAGGCCGTGGTCCAAAGCAGCCGGGCGGTTTCCACATCGCCCCCACGTTGTGCCATGCGCGCCGCAAGAATCTTCAGGAAGGGGTGCGCCCCGGGTACCCTGGAGCCTTGTTCAAAGGCTTGAGCGGCAGCCAGATAGTCCTTCTTTTCAAGGGAGTAGATGAATCCCAGGTTGTAATAAAGGCGCCAGTCACCGGGGTTGTGCTGAATGCCGTACTGAACCAGCCTCACAGCGGCATCAGGGTCGCCGGCCCCGCTGGGCGGAGGCTGGGTAAGAAAAACCGAGCCAAACTCGTAGGCTGCGGTCAGCTGAGGGTCCAGCTGGGTGGTGATATCCAGGAGCGGCGCCAGCAGTTCGTAATGACGCGAGCGTACAACGTGGCGGGCACCGAAATACTGCACGGCGCGGGTCCAGGAAATGTCGGCCAGCAGGCCGGTGTAGCCCAGGCTCATGCGCTTGAGCATCGCCGGCGAGGGAATATAAAGCACCGCTTCCAGGGTGGCAGCAGGACGCGCTCGGTCCGCCCGAGTGGCCGTGACCACCGCCGCCGCCAGGCACACCAGGAGCACGGCGGTGAGGAGAGCGGTGATGCGGGGGCTGGGCTTCATTTCAGGTTGCGGTGCTCGAAAATCAGCATGGCGGCGGCCACCGCGGCGGCGGAATAGAGCAGGACGTAGAGCGTGTTGTAGAGCACCAGGGAGCCGGCAACGGGCTGGTCGTGGGCCACGGTGGAGATCACGTTGAGAGCGGCAAAATTGGGCACCACGTAAGCCGCGGCGATGGCGATCCAGCCAGGAACGCCGTGAACCAGGGCGGCAAAGCCGCGCAGGTCCTGGGCGAAGGTGCCGATGATGAAGAGAGCGAAGGCGAACACCGCCGAAAGCAGGGGCGAGGAAAAAGCGGAAAAGAGCAGCGCCAGGGCCGTGATCATCACAAACTGCAGGATGATGAAGTAGAGCGCGACCAGGAGATAGGAGTCGGCCTGCGCGAAGTGGTGGGCAAGGTAGAACACCGCTGCAAAAATGCCGATGGCCATGAAGAAGGTGTTGACCACCAGGGTGGCGACCAGGCCGCCAAATTTGCCCAGGATGAATTCCCAGCGGCGCACCGGGCGGGAGAGGATGGTGTACAGAGTCTTCTTGTCGATTTCCTTAGAAACCAGGCCGATGCCGATGAAGACGGCGATGACCAGGCCGAACAGTGACACGGCTGTCAGGCCCAGGTTGATGACTACATTGCGCTCGATGCCGATGGAGATCTGGCCGACCAGCAGGGAGGCGGCGACCATCAGCAGGGCAAAGCCGATCAGGTTGTATAGGACGCGGTCGCGAACGGCTTCCCTAAAAGTGTTGGAGGCGATGGAGGCGACGCGGTTCATCGGGCATTCTCCACATCCAAAAAGAAAAGCAGGTCCTTCGCTGCGCTCAGGATGACAAGTGGTGACGGTGGTTGCGCGAGACGGTTCATCTGGCAGCCACCTCCGCGGGCGAAAGCTTTTCCACGAAATAATCTTCCAGGGTGGCGCGAACAGGCGTCACGGAAATCAGCTTGAGGTTGGCGCGGCGCAGGGCGTCAATGGCGGAATCGAGCTGGTCTTCGGCGACGATGGCGCGCGCCATTTCGCCGGTCTGGTGGCACTCAGCATTCAGGGCGCGAATGCCGGGCGGCACCACGCTTCCTTGCCACATCACCTCCACTTTGCCGCGCACCGAGGAGGTGAGGTCGGCAATCACGCCGATGCTGCGCAACTCACCCTTGTGCAGGATGGCCACGCGGTCGCAGAGCGCCTCCGCGTCAGAGAGGATGTGAGTGGAAAAGAATATGGTTTTGCCCTCATGCTTCAAGCTTTCCATCAGGTCACGAACTTCGCGGCGGCCGATGGGGTCGAGCCCCGACATAGGCTCATCCAGGAAAACCAGCTTGGGGTCATGCAGAATGGCCTGGGCGATGCCCACGCGCTGCAGCATGCCCTTGGAAAATTTGCGCAGCTGCACACCTCGCACATCGTTGAGGCCAACGCGGTCGAGCACAGTGTCAACCCGGCGGCTGCGTTCCGGCGCTTCCACACCTGACAATTGGGCGTAGTACTCCAGCAGTTCGCGCGCGGTCAGATAGTCGTAGAAGTAGGGTTGTTCGGGAAGGAAGCCGATCTGGGCCTTCACCTTCGGGTCATTCACCGGCAAGCCCAGAATTTTGGCCGAACCAGCCGTGGGGTATACCAGGCCCATCAGCAGCTTGAGAGTAGTGGTCTTGCCAGCGCCGTTGGGGCCCAGATAGCCGAAAACCTCGCCCTCCTCCACCGCCAGGCTAAGAGGGCGGAGAGCGCAGCGCGGGCGCTTGCGCCAGAAGCCGACGGTGTACGTCTTCTCCAGCCCAAAGGTTTCAATGGCAGGCATAGACACGCAGATTGGCAGAGAGCCTTAAAAGATTATATGCAAGGTGAAATGGGGAAGGAGGTTACGAAGGGCACTGAATACGGAGAGTCAATGGCGCCTGCGAGACCACCAAATCGTGATGGTGCACGCGAGATCCCTTCGGCTTCGCTCAGGGCAAGGCTCCTCAGGCCTGAGGGCCCTGGGGATGACGCCTTCCTGCGGAAGGTGCGCCGAGGGCAAGACGCCCTCGTGACAGCCGGCGGGACGCCGGCGCTACGACACGGGCGGGGGCGCCCGCGCCACAAAGGGTTGGACGAAAACGTTAAGGGGAGCAGCGGATTGCGCCGCTGCTCCCCTCGGCTTGTACCCTCCCCCAGGTACTTCGCCGAACTTACCTGGCCGCTCCCTCCGGGCGGCAGGATGCACCGCGAAGCGCGCTCGGCCAAGAGCCGCAAGCAGCGCCGCAGTCGCAGGAATCATGGCAGGTTTGTTGCCATTCTGAAATTAACCAATCAGGTTCAAGGTGTTCCGCAAAGTGCCACAATTTCAAAGCCAAAGAGGCGGGGGGAAGAAAAGTAACAGAGCTGGTGCAGGCGTTTTTTGGCCCGGTGTTGGCAGATTTCGTCGGCTACAGCGCCAAAATGTGTCAGGCAAGTCACGAGCGGCCGGCTCGAATGCCGGGAACACGAAGCCGCGTTTTCAGGCATCTCACATAAAGATATGGCCACGACTGGCAAACGCGGCAAGACGAAAGCAGCTCCGACGGCGGCGCCGTGGGTGCCTTCCAACCCCTCGCTGGAGAAGCTGCGTGAAGCGGCGCGCACATGCCGCGGCTGCAATCTGTGGGAACGCGCGACGCAAACGGTTTTTGGAGAGGGCCTCAGTCAAGCGCGGGTGATGTTTGTGGGCGAGCAACCGGGCGACCGCGAGGACCTGGCCGGACGTCCCTTCGTGGGGCCGGCAGGATGGTTGCTGGACAAAGCGCTGGCGGAGGCTGGCATCGCGCGCGAGGAAGTCTACGTGACCAACGTGGTGAAGCATTTCAACTGGGAAGCGCGGGGCAAGCGGCGCATCCACAAAAAACCCAACCAGCTGCAGATTACGGCCTGCCGTCCGTGGCTGGATGCGGAACTGGCGGCGGTGAGGCCGGAGGTGTTGGTGTGCCTGGGGGCGACGGCGGCACAGGCGTTGCTGGGCAAGGATTTTCGCGTCAGCCAGCAGCGGGGGCAGATGGTGGCTTCGCCTCTGGCGCCATTCGTGACGGCGACCGTGCATCCATCTTCGATTCTGCGCGCACCCGATGAGGAGAGCCGGCGGCGCGAAACCGAGCTGTTTGTTGCAGATCTGAAACGGATGGCACAGGTGCTGCGGCGGAAGCGGGCGGCGTGAGAAAAGCAGCTTGTCAGCCGTCAGCTCTCAGCTGTCAGCTCGTACTGACGGCTGAAAGCTGATAGCTGATAGCTGGGTGCAAACTATACCGCACGCAGCGTAAAAAGCGTCAGCTCGGGCGGGCAATTGAAGCGCAGCGGCAGGGTGATGGTGCCGAGGCCACGGTTGGTGTAGAGGGTGAGCGGCCCCAAACGGCGCAGTCCCCAGGGATACTTGCGGGCCAGAGGAGGCAGATAGGGTGGGCCGATAACGGGGAGCACGATCTGGCCGCCATGGGAGTGGCCGGAGAGCTGCAAGTCCGCACGGCCGGGTGGGACCCAATCGGCGAAATCAGGCTCGTGGGCGAGCAGCACTACAGGTTCCGAAGCAGGAACTTTCTGCAGGGTGAGGCCGAGATCGTCAGCGCCGGCCACGGCATCGTTGATGCCTGCGAGCCACAGACGGGCGCCATTCTCTTCCAAAGCGAACGACTGATTGCGCAGAACGTGAAATCCGCGGCTACGCAGGATTTCGGATACCAAGTCCGGATCGGTGTAGTAGTCATGGTTGCCGAGCACGGCAAAGATGCCCAGGCGGGGACGAAGCGCGGCAAGGATTTGGGAGCAGGGTTCGGCATCGCGCGCTGCGGGAGGATCGTACTGGCCGGCAAAGGGTCCCTGGCTGACGAAATCGCCGGTGAGCACCACGAGATCGGGCTGCAACTGGTTGGTGAGGCGGACGGCCGAGTTGATAACACGGAGGTCAACGTAACGGTCGTAGTG
>DATJFA010000234.1:0-8860 GCA_035496015.1 Terriglobales bacterium
CCTCTCCAACTGCCGGGTGATTACGCCCCGCCTGCAGCTCACGCCGGCCACCATTGCGAGCCTGGAAGCTGAACTGCGTCACGATTACGCTGCTTTGGCCGGCTTGCTCTCAGTGACAGTGTCTTCCGCATGGCCTCCTGATCTTTATGACGATGATGCCTGCCGCTATTCCCTTAACAAGCTGCGGGAATCGCCGGAACACGCGGATTGGTGGACCTGGTACATCCTGCTCCGGCAGCCTGGCCGGAAGCCTGATCTGGTGGGAGTGGGCGGTTTTAAGGGACCGCCCAAGATGGGAGTCGTTGAGATCGGCTACGGGGTGGTCAATAACTTCCAGCGCCATGGGTACGCTACCGAGGCTGCTGCCGGCCTGGTGCGCTGGGCGCAAGCTCACCCGCAAATCAGCATGGTCGTGGCGCACACCCTGCCCGAGCTGACTGCTTCGATTCGTGTGCTGGAGAAGAACGGCTTTGTGCAGCGCGGCACGCCCGAGGAGGAGGGAGCTATCCGCTTTGAACTCGATCTGCCTGCGAGGCCGGGCTGATCAGCGCTGGCGCGGGCCTGCCGAGCCCAACTGCAGCAGACGCTGCGCATGCTGCTTATCAATGTGCATCACTTGCGGGTCGTCGGCGATCTTCTGCAGGATGGGCGCCACCGCCTGCAACTCGTCCAGCTGGCCTTCCTCCGCCATCTGGTCCATCCGTTTCAGTTCGTCATCCAGCCCCAGCTTCTGGTGATCGTAGTAGTACTGCAGCCGCCGGCCAAACTCCAGCGTGGTGGAGATGCCCTGAAAAAGTTTGGTCAGCTCCTGAACATCCTGGTTGCTGGAATAGTTGTACGTGGTGGAATTGTTCGTCTTTGCATCGGTGTAGTAGAGAGTCTTGGCGCCAGTGTTGGCCAGACGTCCCTTGCGGTACGCGTAGTCACCTTTGAAGTAGTGCAGCTTTTTGGTCAGCTCAAAAATGCGGGTGCGTGCAGCCTGCGACACTACAAACTTCGTAATGTAGGGATCGCCCTCAATATCACCGGGTACGGGGCTGGAGCGGTAAGCGGCATTGCCCGTGCTCTCCACGGAAATGGAATAGTAGGGTGGGACCGCTCCCGCCAGTTCCAGGGAGAAGCTGACAATCGGCTCCGGAGTGAAAGTCTGCTGCGGGTGCAGGTTCGGAACCTGCCCCGACAGCGGCAATGCAACCAGAATTGAAACCCACATCCACCGGCCAACTCGCATGATCGTTTCCCTAGGTTTGCGCGGCCGCCTGGCGCGCCAACGTCGCGGCCGTATGCAGGTGGCAAATGGCGATGGCCAGCGCGTCGGCGGCATCGGACGGCTGAGGTAAGGACTCCAGGCACAGCAGGCGGCTCACCATGTGCTGTACTTGCGACTTCTCCGCCCGGCCGTAGCCCACTACCGCTGACTTGATGGCCAGGGGCGCGTATTCGGCCACAGGCAGTCCGGCTGTAGCCGCCGCCAGCATAGCCACACCCCGCACCTGACCCAGCTTCAACGCCGATTTGACGTTCACGGCGTAGAATACGTCTTCAATCGCCACATCATCCGGGCGGTGTTCCTGAATCAGTTCACTGAGCCGGCAGAAGATGCTGTTGAGCCGCCTTGGCAGCGGTTCGCGGCTGTTCAGCCGGATTGCTCCTACTGCCCGGCAACTCAGGCGACCGTCCTCGGCTTGCTCGACTACGCCGTATCCCGTGTACTCCGTGCCGCAGTCAATGCCCAGGACCCGCATGGCAAAAATCTTACACTATCGCTAGTTGGTAGCTGGTAGTCGGTAGCTGGTGCCGGGCAATGAGTCTTCGTTGCCCACCAACTACCAACTACTAACTACCAGCTACTCTCGAGCAGCTACTCAGGCGAGCCTTTCTGCTGACTTCAACCTGCCTCTGGGCCTCGACAAAGGCCACCCTGCTTGCGCCCCAGAACATCCAACTGATTGCCACTGTTTCGTCAAAATCCAAGCCAGCCAAAGCTTTCAGGGCACAAAAGAAGAGATGAGGAGAGGACTCGCACTTTTGACGGCATTACTGGTCGTGGCGCTCGGGCCATCCTTGCTGGCTCGCTCTTGGCCCGGCCCCGAGCAGTCCGCTTCTGCAACCGATCCCCAGGTTGTCGCTGGACCCGTCGTCGAAAAGATCACCAGCAGCTCTGCCGTGGTGTGGTGGCAGACCACAGCGCCGGAAGAGTCCATCCTCGTTTACGGCACGTCGCCCACGGACCAGCCCTATCGTGTGCAAAGACCCTGGACCACCAGCACGCACGAAGTCAGCATGAAGAACCTGCAGCCCGGCACTACCTACTACCTCGCCATCCTGCAGCCGGATGGCGATAAGAGCGCCATCGGCCAGTTCACCACTCAGCCCGCGGGCTACAGCCACGACAACAACGTTCGCATCACCAATGGCCCGCTGTTCGAACAAATCACTCCCGATTCCACCACCATCGCCTGGTCCGCGAATTTGCCCTCTTCGTTCCTGATCCACTACGGCACTCAGCCGCAAGAGCTCTCGCAAACCGTGGAGGCGCCCTGGACTCCGACCACGCATCGGGTTGTGATTCGGGGATTGCAGTCTGATACCCACTACTACTTCAGCATTGAACCGAGCCAGCAGCTGTCCGGCTCCACGCCGTCAACCCAGGAAGCGACCGAGCCCACATCCGCGATTCCTCCCGCTCAGATTTACGCCTTCCGCACCCTGGCGCGAGGACAGCAAGCCCTTAACATCGGCCTGCGGCACTCAAATTGATACCTGAATGGGCCTGCCGCTGACTGCTGGACGCAGGCGCTGAGGGGCGCATTTTACGCGCGGTACACGGCTTTTCATTGACAATGCCTCTCCTCTGCCCCGGCTTCTGCCTGCAAACGTGATAGTCTATTTTCTTCCCGCCCCAGGCCAGGTTCAGGGCCGAGTCGCAACGATCGCCAGCGCCGGTTCTACATCCGCCAGGGCGAGACCATGCGGTAACTGGAGTGCCAGATGAAAGTTGGGATTCTTACCGGCGGAGGCGACTGCCCGGGACTCAATGCGGTCATTCGCGCGGTCGTGCGCAAGGGCGTTTTCCACCACCACGACGAATTCGTCGGCTTCCTGGAAGGCTGGCGGGGAGTGCTGGAGAACAAGACCGAGCCTCTCGATCTTTCCAACGTGGGTGGCATTCTTCCCCGTGGCGGCACCATTCTGCGCACCTCGCGCACCAATCCTGCCAAATATGAAAACGGGCTGGGCCGCTGCATAGAAACCCTGAAGAAGAACCAGGTGGACGCTTTGGTCGCCATCGGAGGCGACGATACCCTTTCGGTGGCCCTGCGCCTGCACCAAATGGGAGTGAAGGTGGTGGGCGTGCCCAAGACTATTGACAATGACCTGAGCGGCACCGACTTCACCTTTGGGTTCGATACCGCCGTCAACGTAGCTACCAGCGCCATTGACCGCGTGCACACCACCGCCGAGGCTCATAACCGGGTGATGGTGGTGGAGGTGATGGGCCGCGATTCCGGCTGGATCGCCATGTACAGCGGCATTGCCGGGGGTGCCGACGTCATCCTGATTCCCGAAAAGCCTTTTGATATTGAGGAAGTCGCCGAGACCATCCGCCTGCGCCATGCCCGCGGGCGCTATTTCAGCATCGTGGTAGCCGCCGAAGGCGCCAAGTTCGCCAACGATACCGAGCGCCAGCACGGCGCCCCTGTGGTCAGCGCTACCGGCACTGACGAGTTTGGTCACGTCCGCCTGGGCGGCATTGGCAACATCCTCGCTCACGAAATCGAGCGCCTCACCGGCTTCGAAACTCGCGCCGTGGTTCTGGGCCACATTCAGCGCGGCGGCTCGCCCAGCGCCTTCGATCGCGTCCTGGCTACGCGCTACGGCATTGGCGCCATTGACATGGTGCACCGCGGCGATTTCGGATGCATGGCCGCCTTGCGCGGCAACAAAATCGTCTCCGTTTCCCTGGCTGAAGCGACCGGTGAGAACCGCAAGGTGGACCAGGACCTGATCGAGGTTGCCATCGGCATCCTCGACAAGCTCAAAGACACGGACAAGCCCAAGGAAGCAAGGGAGGCGGTCAGCCGGTAGGCCAATCTCCCCGAGACCCGCTCCCTCATTACGACGGGAAGCAGCGGGCAAACGCCAGCAGAAGGCGAGGCGATCCGTGGAGGCGGATCTTTCTTCGGAGCAGCGCCCACACCAGATTGGCTTCTTTGCGCAGAAAGCGCAGCCAGGTTTCACTGTCGGCCGTCAAACTCAGATCAGCGTTGCCCTCGTGACCTTCGGTGGCCCTTACTGTCCCGTTTTCGATCACCACCGTGGCCTTCAGCTCCTCCGCGCCGGTGAACGTGAAGTGGTAGGTGGCCCGGAGCCCCGCGGCCCGCCCCGGTTGGAACGCGAACGGAAGTCCGCGTACAAAACCGCGAGCGCCACCCTGGCCGGCAAGTCCATTGGATACCCGCTTTACCTTCTTGTGCGGAAAACGCCGCGCCACATACTCTTCCGCATCCGAGCCCTTAACCACGTAGATGGTCTCCGCTTTTTTCTGGAAGGGCTTGACCACGGAGTCGAGAAAACGCTTGCGCTCGTTCAGGAAAGGGGCGATCACGTCCTCGCCCGCGGGGCAAACCGCCATGCAGTAGGCCGCCTTGTAGTTGGCGCCAAAGGAAAGGCTTTGCCACATGGAAACCGTTTCCGCGCTGGACACTTTTTCCCGGTATCCGCGGGCACTGCCGCTTTCCGCAATCTGCTCCACCCAGTCGTTGAAGCCGCCCATAAACTCGCGATAGTTGTGGGTGTAGCAGGCGGAGAAGTTGAACTGGCCGTCGGGGCTGATGGCTCCAGTGGGACAGGCGGCCACGCACAGCTTGCACTCCAGGCAAGGGTTGTAATTTATTGGGGAGCAGTACTCAGTAACTTTGGCGTCCACCAGAACCGTGCCCAGCGAAATGAAATTGCCGAACTTGGGATGAATTACATTGCGGTGGATCCCCATCTGCCCCAAGCCGGCGGCCACGGCCACCGGCTTGTGGGAGATCAGCCAAATCTTAGATCCCCAGCGGTCCGCCTCCATGGGAAAGCCCGCAGCTCCGCCGTTGATGGCGCGTACCCCAATCCGCTCCAGCGCGGCCACAATCTGCCGCGCCGCCTCATTGACTTCATCGGTGGAATGGTGGAACTCGACATTGGCAATGGACCGTGCCGGCGTACGAATGTTCTCCCGGTTCATGCGGCACACGACACTTATCACAGTCTTCGTATCTGGGAACGCAGCCAGGATTTCCGTCTTTTGTTCGGCCATGCTCGCAATGTCGACGAAGCCGGCATCATCCGCGCCCGATTCCAGGCACACTCGCCGCAACCAGGCCGCATCAAGAGTAGCGGGTGCCTGCTCTGCGCCGTGCCCAGTCTGCTGCTCGTAATAACGTTTCACCGTGGGGTGTTCAGCCAGTTGCGCCATGGGAACCATCCGTCCCGAAGTTAGATGTATATACATCTGTATTGCTACAAAAAAAATTACCCCTCTACTCCTGCCCGGGTGACTTGAGCCAGCAGTTCGCCCAGCTGGCTCCAGCTGGCTTCGCCTAGCCCTGTTCGCAACTCCTCCTGGGCCCGTTTCCAGTGCGGTGTGGCTCTTTGCAACTGGTCGCGTCCCGCTGCCGTGAGCATCAGCAACTTCTGCCGGCGGTCCTCTCCCGGCTTGGCCTTCACCCAGCCCCTCTCCTTCACCAGCTTCAGGGTGCGGGTCAGGGTAGTCGAATCCAGCGCCAGCAGCTTGCCCAACTTTCCCTGGGTGGTTTCGCCGGTGAGGTTGAGGGCCATGAGAAGGGTGAATTGGGTTATCTCCAGGCCGTCGGAGCGCAGAGCATGGTTATACATTCGCGACACCGCGCGGGTGGCGCGGCGCAGGTTGGCGCAGGCACAGGGCAGAAGCGGCAGCGAGGCTGGCGATTGGCCTTTCATTTTGTACTTATATATGTATATACATATTTACTCCAATTGTCAACCGTCTCCCCTTGCAAGCGCAGCCTCATCCTTTCCCCAGCCTCGTCCTGGGCCCATTTCTGGGGCAGCAAATAACGGCTGAGCAACTCGGCTTGTAACCAGCCTCACATCCATTTGTGACAATCATCACAGTGCGGAGTTCAGCCCGGCTCCATAATGAAAATGCCAGGGCTGGGAGTCTTCCTGCGGCAAGGAGAAACGACTATGAGAGCCTGGGCATTGGCTGTGCTGGTTGCGTTGCTGGCCTGTGTGGCGTTGGCCGCCAATCAGGCGCCCGCCAACGGGAGTGTGCCCAAGTACGACAAGGCCACGGAGATCAAACTCAACGGCTCGGTGGTCGACGTGCGCGACTACAACTGCCCCATCAGCGGCACCATGGGAGCCCATCTCACGCTGAAGGTGCAGGATGGCAGCACGATTGAGTTGCATCTGGCGGCCACCAAGTACGTGAAGAGCTACGAAATGGTCTTCAACAAAGGCGACGAGGTCGAAGTCACCGGCTCCAAGGTGAAATTCAATGGCGCCGATACCATTCTGGTGCGCGAAATTACCCGTGGCCAGGACTCATTCGTGTTCCGCGACGAGAAGGGTAAGCCGGTTTGGTAGCGAGGTATTGCCGGCCGAGCGAACCAGGAAAGAGGCGCGGGATTCTCCCGCGCCTTTCTTTGTAAAGTTACGATTCAGGCGTGAAAACGCCAATTCCTCCATTCCCATAGGAGCACAGCTGCTGCGGGTGTCTTTCTGCCCGCGAAAGGCTCCCGCATTCGCACGCACCCCTGATTGCTGATCCCGGCAAAAAAACAGGCCATCCATCAGGATGGCCTGGTTGGCGAAGTCCTCCGGGGAGGAGGGAAAACCTATTTCTGTGCGCCCTGGGGCTGCGTCAGCTGAGCCGCCGGACCGGTAGAAGGCGCAGGCTGCTGTTGCTGCTGGCCCTCAGTGGTATTGGTCATCAGGCGAATATCCACGCGGCGATTCTTGGCGCGCCCGGCAGCGGTCTTGTTGGTGGCCACCGGTTTGTCCTTGCCCAAGCCGATCAGGTAAATCTTGTGGGCCGGAACGTTGTACTTGGAGGCAAGGTACTGGATGACCGAGTCAGCGCGGCGATCGCTCAGGCCGTAGTTGTACTGCTGGCTGCCGACAGCGTCCGCACCGCCTTCCACGGTGATAATGTAGCTCTTGGTCTTGGGAATCTCGGTGCCCAGTTCATCCAGGGCGGATTTCGCCTTCTTGGTCAGATTATCTTTGTTGAAGGCAAAGTGTACCGCTGTCTCAACCACGGGATGGTAGTTGTCCAGGTTGGCGACCGTGTTGGCCAGCGAAGTAACCCGATTGCTGGCGGTAGTGGCCGACTGTTGCGCCTGGTCGGCGGCCTGGCCGGCGGTTTGGGCCTTCTGCTCGACTTCCGCCGTCTTGTTGTTCACAGTCAAAATGCCCTGCTGCGTGCGCGCATCAACGTCCTTGATGTCGCGGCTGTTCTTGGCCGTGAGGTCATCGAGTTCGTTGACCTTGTTGACGGTGGGGGTAACTTCGTTGCGGACGTACTTCTTGCTGGCGCAGCCGATGCTCAGAAACAGACTGGACGCCATTAATCCTGAGAGGAAAATCCGATTCATGAGGAAGACTCCTTCCATGCGCGGGACCGGCCTATAGGTCCTCGTTTGCTGATTTAGCACGTGCGCTGCCAATCGCAACGCCAGGTAAAGACATCTAATTGTAAGACAATCAACGACTTCCGGCAAAACCCCAGGAGTGGTGCTCCAATTGGACAATGACCGGGTGAGCAAACCCGGCTTAAGCCGTAGAATTTTTACCTTACAAGCCGGAAATCTGGCCCGAGTCAGGCAACATTTTTCACCCTGAGAATGCCAGAATTTGTCACACCTGGGCCAGAGAGCAGGGACGTCCAGAGGCTCCGAACTTCGAAACTGGGGCCCACCGAACCCGCTATGATCAGGATGAACTCGGCCAGCTAGCCAGCCAGTCAGCCAGTAGTTGTTCCTATGGATCTCCACCAGAAAATCCGGACCTTGCCCACCCAGCCCGGCGTGTATCAGTACAAGAACGCCGAGGGGGAGGTCATCTATGTAGGCAAGGCCAAAAACCTGCGCTCGCGCGTGCGCTCCTATTTCCTCGAGGGCAGGGCGGAAGATGCCAAGACTGGGACGCTCCTGCGAGAGGCCACTGATGTGGACTACATCGTGGTGGACAATGAAAAGGAAGCACTGGCTCTGGAAAACAACCTCATCAAGCAGAAGAAGCCGCGCTTCAATATTCTGCTACGGGATGACAAGACTTATCCCTACGTTAAGCTGACGCTGGGCGAGCGCTATCCCCGCGTGTACGTGACCCGGCGGCTGCGCAAGGACGGCAGCGCCTATTACGGTCCCTACTTCCCGGCCAACCTGGCCTACCGCATTGTGGACCTGATTCACCGGCATTTCCTTATCCCGTCGTGCAAGGTGGATTTAAGCCGGTATCACCCTCGTCCCTGCCTGCAGTACTACATTCACCGCTGCCAGGGTCCCTGCGTGCAGGGCCTGACTAGGCCCGAGCTCTACCAGGAGGCGGTACATGACGTGAAGATGTTCCTGGAAGGGCGGCCTACTGACCTGGTGCGCTCGCTGCGCGGCCGCATGGAGCAGGCAGCGGCTGAGCAGCGCTTCGAGCAGGCGGCCAAGTATCGCGACCTGATCTCCACCGTGGAGCAGTTGCAGGAAAAGCAGCGCATTGCGTCCACCGAGAGCGACGATGCCGACGTTTTCGGCTACCACTGCGAGAATGGAATGCTGGCCATCAACCTGTTCCACATGCGCGGTGGACGGGTGCTGGACCGGCGGGAATTTTTCTGGGA
>DATJFA010000235.1:0-2609 GCA_035496015.1 Terriglobales bacterium
TTCCACACTGTGGCACGCTTCCACAGTTTGGGTTCCACACCCAAGCCAAGTCGCAATTGGCGCGGAACCCGCCCGATTTTCGAAGGCAAATTTACTTGTTCGTCTGCGGGCCGGGTTTGGGAGCGGGGTTGGTCACAGGCGGAGTGGCCTGGCGCGGCGGCTGAGTTTTGTTCTGCGACGGCCGCAGGCCTTCCAGAACGGACCCGCTGCGATGGCGCGAGGCATATACCGAAAGTGTGATGGAGGTCACCATGAAGATGACAGCTGACCAAGTGGTGGCCTTGCCCAGCAGAGTGGAAGAACTGCGCGGACCAAAGGCGGTCTGGCTTCCCATGCCGCCGAAAGCGGAGGCTACGTCGCCGGCATTGCCGCTCTGCAACAGCACCACGATGATGATGAAGAAGCAAACTATTATGTGAATCAGTGTGACAAATGTGACCATGAGTTAAACGGCTCGAGGGGCGTCAAGCGCCCTGCCTTTCCCATTGAAGGTGAATGGTGCGGAAGGGGGGATTTGAACCCCCACGCCTTTCGGCGCCACCCCCTCAAGATGGTGTGTCTGCCAGTTCCACCACTTCCGCACTGGACCGAAAAAAGAACGTGAGGATGGAAGTAATTATAGCAAACGGACAAACGGGGGAGGCAGGATCCGATCAGACTGTGAAAGGGGCTAGGTCCCTCGACTCGCGCTTCCCTCGCCGGGTCGCGCTCGTTCGGAGGACAGTGGCTTGAATGGCCACAGTAAGCCGGGCTTAGCAAGTCATTACGGTGCTGTCGGCGGCGGCAGCCTCGGCTTGCGCGGTTTCGCCCAGGTATTCCTCAATAGCTACCCCTACACCGGTGGCTGCGCCGGGCAAAGTGGCTTCGATGCGCACCACCCGGCAGCGGCACCGCACGGCCACGCTGGAGTCAGCCACTGAGGGGCGAATTACCACCTCAAGGTCACTGCCCACAGCGGGGCTCAGGCTGCAATAAAAAAACATTCCGGTCTGGCTGATGTCGCGCAGCAGCCCCACGCATTCCTGTCCATCGGCGCGCACCGCGACCGGGAGAACCGCGAGGCCTCTCGGCTCCAGGCGCTGGTTGGGGTAGCTGCCGAACAAAACTCCGTTGCGCCGCACCACGGTCGAATCGGCGACGGGATAGGCGTTCACTGTGTAAGTTTGTCCTGTGGTTGCCATCGGGCCTATACAATGCACGTGCTCTGCCGTTTATTTTGCTGCTGAAAACGCGCCACTTGTTGGTGCCCGCGCGGTGGTAACCGTGTAACTGTTTCGAAGTTACCCGTATTTTGCATGGTTACCGGACAGTGTTTTTCGTGGTTACCTCTGCTCGATTGCGCCAGCATTGCTCCGCCGATTCCTCGGTACTGACTGCTGACTACTGCCCTTCGGCAACTCAGTTCCCACTCTGTCCATCCAAGTAGCTTCGGGCCGTTCCATGACTACCGCCGAATTTGGGTCCTTTACCTTAGTCCTGCTGCTGCTCCTGGGCGCCGCACATCTTTGTGGCTACATTTTTCAGCGCCTGCGCCAACCGCGCGTGGTTGGTGAAATTGTGGCCGGCATTTTAATTGGGCCTTCTGTTCTGGGCCATTTCGCGCCGCGCCTGAGTACTTCCTTGTTTGGCGCCGCCGGCTCGGGCTCCCACGCGGTTCTTTTCTTTCTTTACAACCTGGGTCTGCTGCTGCTGATGTTTCATTCCGGCGCGGAAACCCGCAATCTGTTTGGCCGCGGCGACCGCAAGGAAACCAGCTGGCTGGCGGGAGTGGGCACCGGCTTGCCTTTTCTTCTCGGCCTGCTGGCGGCGCCCTGGCTGCCCCTGAATTGGCTCATTGGCCCGGCGCGCCAGCACACTTCTCTGGTGCTGGTGATCGGCATCGCTATCGCCGTCACTTCCATTCCGGTCATTTCACGCATTTTCTACGACCTCAGAATCCTGCACACCCGCTTCGCCCGCCTGGTGCTGGGCGTGGCCGTGCTGGAGGACATTGTGTTGTGGGCGGTGCTGGGCATCGCCACGGCGCTGGCCAAATCGGGCGTGATTCCCCGCCATGAAATTGTCAATCATGTGGCCGCGACGCTTGTGTTTTTTGTGGCTGGCCTCGCTCTGATGCCGCGCCTGCTGCGCCGCATTAACAGGGCGCGCTGGAACGTGCTGTCCACCGCCTCCCCAGCCGGCTACCTGGTGCTGGTGCTGTTCCTCTATTCCGCGGTGGCGTCCGCTTTTGACGTCAGCCTGGTCTTCGCGGCGTTTCTCGCGGGTTTTGCGGTGGGAGCGGACCAGAATCTGCCCGCCGACGCGCTGGCTTCCTTAGGGCGGGTTTCTTTGGCAGTTTTTATCCCAATTTATTTTGCTATCGTCGGGTACCGCCTGGACTTAGGCAAAGATTTTTCGCTCTCCATGCTGGCTCTGTTCGTGGTGGGCGGCTGCGTGATCAAGCTGATTTCAGCGGGAATGGGCGCGCGCCTAGCGCGCTTTCGTGGGCTGGATGCCATCAATTTGGCCGTGGCGCTCAACGCGCGCGGCGGGCCGGGCATTGTGCTGGCCAGCGTGGCTTACGATGCCGGCATCATCAACGGCGCCTTCTTCACCACGCTGGTATTGAT
>DATJFA010000236.1:0-3975 GCA_035496015.1 Terriglobales bacterium
TGGCCTCGGCCAATTCCTGCTCGCCGAAGTGGCTGGTGAGGTTATCCTTCACAAGATCAACAAAATAGGGCGCGTCACTGGCTTCCACATTGAGCGGGGCCAGCTTCAGCGGCGCAGCTTTGGCGCGCTCCGCGTCGGCGCGGGTGATGGCGTGGGTCTCTACCATCGAATCCAGCACCAGGTTGCGGCGGTCCAGCGCCCGCTCAGGGTGGCGGTATGGAGAGAGGTAGCTGGGGCGCTGAATCAGGCCGGCAAGCAATGCTGCCTCAGGCAGAGTTATGGCCTGCAAGTCTTTATTGAAGAATGCGTGGGAAGCCTCTCCAAAACCATGAATCGCGAATGACCCGCGCTGTCCCAGGTCCACCTGGTTGGCATAGAACTCGAAGATCTGCTCCTTGGTGAAGCGGTTCTCCAGTTCGATGGAGATCAGCATTTCAATGAGCTTGCGGCGGAATGTCTTCTGCGGGTTCAGGAAGAACATCCGCGCCACTTGCATGGTAATGGTGGAACCACCCTGCTCATGGCGGCCTTCGCGCAAGTCCACCAGCGCGGCCTCCAGCAACCGGAAGTAGTTGACTCCTCCGTGCTGGAAGAAGCGGCGGTCCTCGATGGAGAGCACCGCCTCCCGCATCACCTTGGGGATGTCTTGATACTTAACCACCTGCTGCTTGGAACGCTGCTGGGTGTAAAGCGCCGTGACCAGCTGCGGCTCCAGTTCGTAGCCTCCCACCTGGTTGCCGCCGGCCATAATGTTGGAAATCCGGCCCTCTTTCAGACGCACTTCCGCTTCGCCGGCGCCGTGGTACGACTCCGGCCCGGGCTCAATGGCGATACCGCCACGTTCCAGGCGGTAGTTGCCCACGCGGGAAACTGCTTTGGCGCCCTCTTCGCTGTAGCCGGCGCGCTGCAGTTCGGTGGCAATTTCGCTCGTGGTGATGCGCTCGCCGACTCGGATCACTTCCGGCGCGCCGTAAATTTTGGCTGTATTGTCGAAGATCGGACCGCTCAGCCGGCGGTCCACAATGCGGGCGTACTTTACCCAGTAGAAGGTAAATACTCCGGCCACAGCGACGGCCATGAACAGAAATATGGCGAGGCCGGCGCGGAGCACCGCATCCTGGGGTAGAAATCTGCCAACCCCGGTACTGCTACCTCTCGGAATCCTGATCGTAATGCTCACGGAGATGGGCGAAGAACCTGCAAATTAAGACGATGGCGGGCACGTTGGCGTTATCCAGAGCCGCAGCGGCTGGCCCGCCCGATGGGCCAGCACCGGGGGAGTACTCACACCAGCTCACCACTCCCATATTTTAAATCATTTACACAGCGCCTTAGTGGTAGCAACTGAGATGCCAAGAGGGCATGGCCAAAGGGTCCGTCCGGCAACCCTTGGCAGCCGTTACGTTTGGAAAGAAGCAGCGAAAGAGGCCGAGCACGGACGATTACCCCGCCCGTACGCGAAAAGCGACACGGGCGCCTGGAGCAGGCGCCCGCTGTAGGGGAGGGGTTTACGCGGCTGCGGAGCGGTACTCAGCCTGTTTCTTTACGTGGGCTACCGGCTTTTCGTTGAGCAGCAATTCTGTCGCCTGCACGTAAGGATTGTTGTGGAACCAGCGCCGCACCACTCCGGCATGGAGGAAGTTGGCGATAGCCAGAAAACTCATGCCGTGGTGATGCGCCATCCAGCAGCGTACGACCTGGTGGGTGTGCCGGCGCGGATGCTGCACCGAGGGCGTGTAGTCGGCCGCTTCGTAGAAACCGTAAGCTCCCAGCCAGCCCTGCTCGGCCATGTTGTGCAGGTTCTTCAGCGCGCCGCAGGGATCCACGCTCAGAGCCAGCACCGTGGAGTAAGGCGAAATCACCAGCGCCTCCAGTTCATCCTTGTGTAAGGCCAGGCGCGGCAAGCCGAAGGCATGGTACTGGTAATTGCCTGCTTCATCGGTCTGAAAGTACGCCGATTCCGAAATGCCCCAGGGAATACGCCGGCGCGCGGCATAGTCCTGCTGTGAGCGCACCGCCGCCGCCCGGGAGCGTTCCAGCAAGGTGTTGGGATAGGTGCGCATCCACAGCCCGGGCATGAGGTACTCGAACATGGTTCCCGTCCACGAGATCAGCACGGGGCGGCCGTAAGCAAGTGTGTGCGCCCGGCCCAGCAGGAACCACGCCTCCTGGGCGATATCTTCCTTGGCGATGGCGGCAAAGACCGCCACGCGCGCCTCGGTGGCTAACAAGTCATAGCAGGCCGAGTGGAGCTCCTGCGATTGCACATCGAAGCCTACTGAAAGCAGCTTGCGGCGCTTATTCAGCAGCAGGCGAAAATCCATCTCCTCCGCCAGGCGAGCGGCCTGGTTCGCCACGCCTTCCAATTCCCGGATCAGTTGCAGCGAGCGCGACCGCGCCTCCGGCAATACCGCCAACAGCGCCTGATAAAGGGCCTTGCGCTCTGGCGCCGCCTTCTCATCTTCCATGGCCAGGCGCAGGCGCTCCGCCAGACGCTCAATGAAGTGCGGCGTGCGCTCCAGGGGAACCTGTTTTCCGGACAGCTCCAGCGCGGGATCGGTACGCAGGCAGGCGAACTCCGGCAGCATCCAGGGAGCATAGAAGCGCGCCGTCTCCTTCAGGTTCTTCAGGCGCCGCCCTAGCTCGCCGGCAAACCATCTAGCGTCGCCTGAGTTGTCGTCCGCCTCGGTCTGCGAGAGGTGGTCGAAAATCGTTTCCGGAAGGGCCAGCATGCGCTCCAGCCAGTCCTCTTCGTGTGCTACCGAAGCGAGTCCAGCGGCAATGCGGCGCGGCACTCCACCAGCGTCGCCCAGCACCAGCAGGTGATCCAGGAAGCCCTGCGCCAGGTTGCGCTCCAGCACTGGCCGGTGCAACCGCTCCAGGCAGCCCTGCTGCAGCGTCCAGTAGGAAGCCATCAGGTTTCCGCTGTCTACGCACGAGACAAACAGTGGCGCCAGCGGCTCCAGCGTGCGCGTGTCGTACCAGTTCAACAGGTGGCCCCGGTAGCGGCGAAGCATGCGTACGGTCTGCAGAGTGCGCCTGGTGAGCAGCGCGAACTCGGGCACGGTGATGTAGCCGAACTCGCACGCCACCTGGCGCGCGTTCAGCAGGAATCCCAGGTTGGTGGGGGAAATGCGCGCCGCCACGGCCGCGGGCATCTCCTGAACGTTATCTGGGACCAGCCAGTTGTGCTCCTCGTTGCTGAACTCTGCGAAATAGCGCCAGGTGCGCAACGCGGCGCGGCGCAGCAGCAATTGATCCTGGGGCGTAACCTGGCAGCGGCAGGTGCGTGGCGGCCGGTTCAGCCACTTCGAAACTTGCTTGCTGGAGGCCCACAACGCCAGAATCGGAAACGCGGCAAGCAGAGCGCGAGGATGCACGAAGGTGATTCCCACGGCCACGGCGAACGCCAGGGCGGAAGTCCAATCGAGGTAAACATCCACGGGCGTGCGGCGATGTCCGCCCAGTTCGGCTTCGGCGGCGGTCTCCCATTCCAGCAGGCGCTTGCCCGTTACCATGCGCCGCACCAGCGCCCGAATGATGGCGTCCAGCGAGAGCAGCGTCTGGTGCGCCAGGAAAGTAAGGTTCAGGAACAGGCTTACATTCTGCGTAACGAAACCGGAGAGCGCGTTGCGCGCCGGTTCCATCCGCTGGTTCTTCAGCGCCCGCAACAGGTTCAGAGCGCACTCCAGCCAGGCGGGGAAGAACAGGATGGCGAGGGCGGCAACGGTCCAGTGCGCCGCGCGGCCAGGCAGCAACAGCCAGCCCAGCAGCAGAAGCAGAAAGGTGGCCGGTTCCACCAGGCTGCGGCGCAAGTTATCCAAAATCTTCCAGCGCGAGATCAGGGAAATGGGATTGAAAACGCGGGCGCCGCTCTGGTCGGGCACGCGCGAGAAGAGCCATTCCGCCACCTGCCAGTCGCCACGCAGCCAGCGATGCTTGCGCCGGTTGTAGGCGCTGTAGTGCGAAGGATAA
>DATJFA010000237.1:0-4989 GCA_035496015.1 Terriglobales bacterium
CTGTAAGCTTCTTCGTAATCCAGCCGTGCTCCGCGGCCGGTCGCATAGATATACCCCAGGTTCCTCGCCGCCCGAATGTCTCCCTGCTCGGCGGCCTTGCGATACCATTTCACCGCCTCATCGTAATCCCGCGGTACTCCCTCGCCGGCATAGTAAAGCTGCGCCAGACTGGTTTCGGCGATCACATTGCCTTGGGCGGCCGCCGCGGCATACCACTTAGCCGCCTGCCGGCTATCGGCGGTCACACCCGCCCCACGCTCATACATGTAGCCCAGATTTGCCTGCGCTTCAGCCATTCCCTGCAACGCAGCCGGCTCCGTCCATCTCACCGCCTGCCGGTAGTCCTTCTGTCCCAGTGCGCCGCTGAAATACGCAAATCCCAAGCTGGTTTGCGCTAGCGCATCACCTTGTTCCGCCGCAGCCTGAAACCAGCGTAGGGCCGCCTTGTTGTCTCGCGGCACTCCTAGTCCGTGCTGATAAAGGATAGCCAACTCACGCTCGGCTAGACCGTAGCCCTTCTCCGCAGGCTCTCGAAAAAGTTTTGCCGCTGCGGCGTAGTCCTGCTTCACGCCCTTCCCGTCACGGTAAAAGGTGGCTAAATTGAACTGTGCCGCCGGAACTCCCTGCGCTGCGGCTCGCTGATACCATTTCAGGGCTTCAGCTAGATCCTGCCGGACGCCCAGGCCGTCGGAGTACATGAAGCCAAGGTTGGTTTGCCCATCCGGATTGTTTAGCTCGGCCGCAATCCGGTACCACTTCACCGCCTCCGCATCGCTTGGGACAACGCCCTTTCCATGCTGATACAGATACCCCAGATCATTGGCGGCGCGGGCAATGCGCTGCTCCGCTGCCCGCCGCAGCCATTCTGCGGCTTCCGCATCATTCTGTTTCACCGCAAAGCCGTCTTCGTAAGCAATTCCCAGCACGCACTGGGCTTGGGGATCTCCCCCGGCGGCGCGTGCGGTCAGCGGGGCCACCTGTTCCACTGCCAAGGCGCGTGCCTGCCGCTGATAGTCGTCACCTGGCACGTTCAAATTGGCGCTCCATGCGACATACGAGCTGAGAAGCGCCCCTATCAGGCATACGCTTCGAATTGACATGAATCCCCCAAGCATCCACCGCACGCCGGCATCATCACTTCACAGGAAGTACAACAGCCGGTTCCCAGATATGGTGACGCCGGTGTATCTCGCGAACGGTACTTACCGGATTGGACGAATGCTAGCGGGAATGGTTTGAGAGATTCTGGCGGATTGCATAAAATTACAACTCCCGTCCGCAGAACCGATGTGTGTAGTTGTGTTTTAAGAACATAGCTTCGACTTACTGTTTCCTGAGTTTGACAGCGACAAACGCGGACGAGTGAATTGTTGAAGCGCGCTTCTTTGCGTAGCCTGCTTTGGTTCACCGCTCAACAACATTACAAAGTTATGTTGTGACCCTGACTAGCTGCTGAATTTCACATTTTATGGTTCAATAATTCATATATACACCGACATTCCGAAGCTGATTACATTTCCCTCCACACTGCAAGTAGCTCATTAGCCTAGCTCACATACTTACGCGGCTTGCTATCGGCGGATGGGCAGAAGATTGCAAACGGCCATCAACTGACATTCTGTCTGCTAGAAATCACAAGCCGGAGGTGTTATGCCAAGCAAGGTAGTTAAACGTTTGTTTGGAGTGATTGTCTTCGCTGCGATTGCCGCGGCCTTAGCCCTGGGACAAGGGATTGTCACTGGATCTGTATCGGGCACCGTGGCGGATGCGAGCGGAGCTGTTGTTGCGGGAGCTACCGTAAACGCAGTTCAAATTGAAACCAATCGCTCCTTCACCGGTGTCAGTTCCGCTGCCGGCGTAATCTCCCTGCCATCACTGCCGCCAGGAACATATAACGTCACTGTCACAGCGAAGGACTTCGCCGAGTATCGGGCAAGTGGCGTAGTTGTGCAGGTGGCCAAAGACACCTCCTTAGGCACCGTCCGGCTTCAGGTTGGGAAGACAACCGAAACGGTCACGGTCGAAGGCACAGCTCCGCTGGTAGAGAACACCACCGACCAGGTTTCGGCTAACTTTGAAACCAAGCAGATCACCAGCATTCCCCTGGGCAATACCTACGATTCGTTTGCCCTTTTTGCTCCAGGTGTCGCCACCGCAGGCAGCACAGGGTTCAGCAACAACAACGGAGCGGAAATCTCGGTTAACGGGGAGCGCTCCCGGTCCAACAACTTCCAATTGGACGGCCAGAACAACAATGACAACACCATCGGCGGACCCTCCATCTTCTTCGGCAACCAGGACAGCATTGCCGAACTGCAGGTCATCAGCAACTACGACGCTGAGTACGGCCGTAATCTGGGGTCGGTAGTCAACTACATAACCAAGTCGGGAACTAACGCCTTTCACGGCACGGCCTACGAATTCCATCAGAACTCCGCCTTCGATTCGCTGGCCAACCAGGAAAAGTCGCCCGACTTCACGGGACCAAACGGCAATTCCTTCTGCGCTCCCGGCCAAGTCTCCAGTACGGCTGTTCCCTGCGACAAGCCGTCCGTTTCCAAATTTATTGACAACCGCTTTGGCGGCACCATGGGCGGGCCGATCAAGAAGAATAAGATATGGTTTTTCGGCTCCACCAACTTTGAACGCCAGCGCGTTGCCGGGTCTCCCAGCGCCTCCACACCCGCCACCACGCCGACCGCCAACGGCATTAAGCAGCTGCAGGCAGCTTTTCCCAACAATCCTGCGGTTGCCGCCTTGGCTCAGTTCGGACCTGTCGCGGTAACAGCTGGTAGTCCGACCTTTGGCAACATTCAGACCCGGACGGTTTCCGACGGCAAGACGAGCGTCCCGGTGGAGTTCGGCTCCGTCACCCGCTTCTTGCCTTCCATCTTCAACGATTACGAGGCTACCGGGCGCGTGGATTTCCAGATCACGTCCAAGGATCGCGTGTTCGCTCGCTATATCTTCCAGCAAAGCATCAACACCAACCAGGAATTCGATGGCGCAGCTCCCGCCGCCGGCGGCGACTTTGTGGATGTACCCAGCCGCTCCCAGCAAATCGGCCTGGACTACACTCGCACCGTGACTGACAACTTCCTCAACCAGCTGCGTTTCAGCTATTCGCGCTCTGGCCTGGGTTTCGAAGGCGGAGCATTTCCTAACTGCACGCGCGGCAATTTCGCTTCCTGCCCCCCGCAGATATTTCTGGATGCTTCCGACGATCTCGGGTTTGGCGTTAATTCAGCTTTTCCCCAGGGCCGTACCATCAATGTCTACCAGGTGCAGGACAATGCTTCCTGGGTGCGCGGCCGTCATGTTGTCAAGTTCGGCGGCGAATACGAAAAGCAACGTTCTCCCAACGTCGGCCTGTTCGAGGCCAATGGCTTTTTCGAATACCCCGACTTCAACGCCTTGCTGGCCAACCAGTCGGAATTCACGCAGGTCGCCTATGGGCCGCCGGTTCTCCGCTTTAAAGAAAATGACATAGGTCTGTATTTCCAGGACGATTGGAGAGTCAAGGACAATCTTACCCTCAACCTGGGACTGCGCTGGGACTGGTACCAGCAGGCCACCAATCTGCTGCACGACTTGAGCGTCGCCCAGCAGACTGGTCCGGCCCCTCTATGGGATACGGCGCTGCCGCTGAGCCGCACGACCGTGCCCAAGCAGCCGAATCACTACCGGAACTTTGGTCCGGTGTTCGGATTTGCCTGGACACCGCGAATCTTCCACGGGCTGTTCGGGAATGACGACACGGTGATCCGCGGCGGTTTCCGCATGGCCTACGATTTCGCCTACTACAACCTGGGCCTTAATGTTGGCGGTTCGGCGCCTTTTGTGAATCTCGCCACCTTTGCTTCGGGGAACATTCCCGGCTTGCCCAACGTGACCGACTTCACCGGCGCCAACGTCGCCGGCGCGCTATTCCCGCTCGCCCCCAAGGGCGATCCCGGATTCGCGGCGCAGACGGTGCTCGACCCTAACTTCCGCAACCCTTACTCGGAACAGTGGAATTTGGGCATCCAACGCCGCGTCGGCCGCAAGATCGCCGCTGAAGTGCGCTACGTCGGCAACCACACACTTCACAACTATCAGACTGTCAACGGCAATCCGGCGCTGCAGCCTTTGATTGACGCCGGGTTCTCCAACCTGATCCCTGCCGGCCTCACCCCCTGCGCCAACCCCAATGAGCCTGGTGGCGCGACCCCGGGAACGGGCTACGCGGATTGCACTCGACAGAACGTGCTGGAGTACGCCAACACAGCGTTCTCCTTCTATCACGGACTGCAAAATCAGTTGCGCATCCAGAACTGGCATGGCTTTACCGGGCAGGTGTCTTACACCTTCAGTAAGACCATAGACAATGCTACCGAAGTGTTCTCTACCGGCACCGGCGGCAACACCAACTCCTTCGCCCAGAACCCGTTCAATATCGGGGCCGGCGAGCGTGGCCTCAGCGGCCTGGATTATCCGCACGTCCTGGGCCTGCTCTGGACCTACGACCTACCCTTCGCCACGGCCCAACACG
Organism: Terriglobales bacterium; assembly: GCA_035496015.1. Lineage (GTDB taxonomy): Bacteria > Acidobacteriota > Terriglobia > Terriglobales > Acidobacteriaceae > JAICWP01. The sequence goes on from DATJFA010000237.1 coordinate 4,532, forward strand.
GTTTCCTGGGGCACGTTGCCGGCGGATGGCAGATCAATAGCACTTACCGCTACACCAGCGGCCAGCCCTACACCGTGGTGGAAAGCCGGGTTGGTAGTTCCAACCCAGCCGGGCCTTCGCTCTGCGATCCGACGGATTGGACCGGGTCTTCCCGCGATGCCTGCCGTCCCATCGTCTCCAACCCTGCAGCCCCGTTTACCTCTGTGGGCCAGTGCACCAGCGCCAGCGCGCCCAACTGCGGCCTGATGGACCTGGTTACCGGCAATCCCCTCGCCTTGAACCAGGCACATTGGATCATCAACGATCCGATTTCAGCCAAATTCTTCGGATCGCCCTTCCTGGGAGTGGGACGCAACACCGAGCGGGGACAGCCCATCAGCACTGCCAATCTGGGGGTGTTCAAGAACACCAAAGTGAACGAGCGCCTGACGGTCCAATTCCAAGCTGAGGCCTTCAAC
>DATJFA010000238.1:0-2029 GCA_035496015.1 Terriglobales bacterium
GACCCGATTGGCAGCTTCATTCATCTCTTCTAGTGGCGATCCCCGCAGGCAATGGTGAACAAGAGTTGCGGTAAAGGCGTCGCCGGCGCCGACTGTGTCCACAACCACAACCCGAAACCCGGGATGCTCGGCCGCGCCTGCCTTTGCGACCAGCAAGCTGCCGCAACTGCCGCGAGTGACGCAGACCAGCTTCGCCCTGGAGGCGTGGAGCAGCGCCTCGGCCGAGCTTCGCTCCTCACCAAAAGGAATTCCCAAAAACCCGGCCAGCACCGGTAATTCATCGTGGTTGAGCTTGATTACATCCGCCAGAGGCAACGATGCCTCAAGCACGTTCTGGGAGTAAAAGGGCGCGCGCAGGTTGACGTCGAAAACCCGCAGAGCTTGCGGCTGCGTGGAACGCAGAAATTGCAGGATGCTTTCGCGGCTCACCGGCGAACGCTGCGCCAGTGACCCAAAGCAAACCGCATCTGCTTCCTCCGCCAGCTTCTTCCACGTGGGCGTCCATTCCAGGAAGTCCCAGGCCACCGGGCGCGCAATTTCAAATTGGGGCTGCCCGGCCGCATCCACCCGCACGGCAACCGTTCCAGTAGCATGCGTGGGGTCGTACTGCAGGTATTCCGTTGAGGAGCCAAGCTGGCGAAGCCTGCTCGCGGCTTGGCGCCCGAGGTCGTCATTGCCCACGCGGCTGGCCACAATGCCCCGGTCACCCAGCAGGTTGGCGAAGTAGGCAAAATTGGCCGGAGCGCCGCCCAGCTGGCGCCCACTAGGCAAAAGGTCCCACAGAAGTTCGCCCAGGCCGACGATAGTGTGCTTTCGACTCATGTCGGAGGCGGCAGCGGGTAAAACTCTTGCACCTCGGGGTTGATGTTATACCTGCGAGCGGAGGGAATCTCCAGATAGTGTCCTTTAGGACAAGGGTTGAGGGATTGGCCGCTTGGACACCAGGCCCAGGCCGTCGGTCACCTTGATGGAAGCGGCGGCGGGTACGATGCTTGGAGTTGCTCCCGCGCCGAGACCGCTCGGCCGTGCGCCCGGCAAATCGCCGGAGTGACGTTCCTTAATGGGGGCTTACATGAAGAACCTTCTGCTCGCGCTTTGGGCGGATGATGCGGCCACCGACGTTCCTGAATATGCCGTGGCCGTGGTAGTGCTGACCGCCATCCTGGCAGTGATGAGATCCCTGAACATTCACGGCAGCGACCTGCTGGCCGATATGGGAATCAAGACGGGCAGCATGGTGCGCTAACGCGCGCCTGAATCGGCATAGCTGCAGGGCCGCAGCAGTGTCGCCGTTGCGATCGCCTGCGGCCATTCGGCTGCAGCAAGGCAATTGTTCCTTCTGCTTGTTCTCCCCACATCCGCGTTTCTTCTGAGGGCTAGGCGTGCGTCTCTGGACTGCCCCGTAATTCATCGCGCCACGCAGCGAACCTTATGCGCAGCGGCATACAATGGAGGCTTCGTATTGGGAGTGGAAGGTGGAAACAATCAAGCGAACGCTGGGCAGAGGCGGGCCGGAAGTGCCGGCCATCGGCCTGGGCTGCATGGTGCTCTCGGGCACCTACGGGCCAGCGGAAGAAAAGGAATCGCTGGCCACGCTCGACCGGGCGCTGGAGCTGGGCTGCCATTTCTGGGACACCGCCGACGTTTACGGCCGGGGCCACAACGAGGAACTGGTGGGCCGCGCTCTGAAAGGGCGGCGCCAACGCGTGGTGCTGGCAACCAAGTGCGGATTCGTATGGACCGACGGCAAGGACGAAGCCCGCATTGACGGCAGTCCGCAACATATTCGGGCTGCCTGCGAAGCCAGCCTGCGCCGCCTGGGTGTGGACTCGATTGATCTCTACTACCTGCATCGGCTCGACCCCAACGTGCCCATCGAGGATTCGGTAGGCGCCATGGCGGAACTGGTGCGCAACGGCAAGGTTCGGCACATCGGCTTGTCGGAGGTTTCGGCCAACACCTTGCGCCGGGCAGCCAAGGTGCATCCCATTGCCGCGCTGCAATCAGAATATTCCCTGTGGACGCGCGA
>DATJFA010000239.1:0-12784 GCA_035496015.1 Terriglobales bacterium
TTTGACAGGCCACGCAGGCGAGCATAAAACTCCAGCACCTCACGCGCGTTCAACTGGTCGGGCAGGCACACTTGCTGCGGCAGGTAGCTGAAGCTGGCCTTCGCGGCCTGGTTGTCGGGAGTGAGATCGAAACCGTTGATCCTGATGTGCCCGGCCGACGGCCGTGCCAGACCCGCCAAGCACTTGAGCAGAGTGGTTTTGCCGCTTCCGTTGGGGCCGAGTATGGCGAAGATCTCGCCTGCGTTGATTTGCAGCGAGACCTCTGCCAGGGCGGCGCACTCGCCGTAGCGCTTGCCGAGACCGTTAACCTCAATCATGAGCGGCCCACTTTGAACATAACTATGGCCGAAAAAGCCAGCATGGCCAGAGGCAACAGGGTGGCGAGGGCGCGCCGGGAAAACGGAACCCTGAACCGCGGAGCAGAAAAAGCAAGCTTCCCCGGGCGCATCAGCGGCTTCATGTCCTGCTGCGTGTCCCGCTCCAGCAGCGGAAAGCCTCGCTCAGCGAGGGCCAGCGCCTCTGCCGCCGGGCTGTTCAGATACACGCGCAGGCGGGGATAGCTGCCTTCCAGATGAGCAAACAAATTGGCGATTTTGTAGGGGGCATCTCCAATGCCGTCACCATCCAGGTCGTAGCCTTCGTAGTCGCTCCAGTAATTGCCAGCTGAGTCGCCATTCCAGCGCGTATTGGCGGGAGCGCCTACCTCCACGATGGGGCTGAGGTTCTCCACGAAATTGTTGTATTCGAATTGATTGTCAGAAGCGCTACCGAAAGCCTGGATAGCGACGTCATTGGCGGAGATCAGGTTGCGGCGAACTTTGCCCCGGCGCATGGCCTCCATGAAAATTCCCACGGCGTTGTCGCTGATGATGTTGTCTTCGAAGATACAATCGTCGTTTTCCTGGAACAGAATTCCGTAGGAGCTGTAGCCGCGGTTATGGCGAAAGATATTGCGCCGCATCTGCACGCGATGCGAGTACATGACGGCCGCGCCGGCTACGTTGTCGTAGAACAGGTTGTCTTCGAAGGTGTTGTCGTCGGACCACATGTAGTGCAACCCGTAACGCAGGTTGAAGATGCGGTTGCCGCGAATCACGCTGTGGTAGGTGTTTTGCAGGTACATGCCATCGCGCACCTGGCTGATGGTATTGCCGGCCAGGGTGTTGCGTTCTGAATTCCAGATGTGAATGCCGCTGCCGCGGCCGCCCAGGTCGAGATACACCCGCCCGCTAATGCGGTTATTGCTGATCAGATTGCCGTCCGCGTGGTACAGGTATATGCCAAACAGAATGTCCCGCAGGTCGTCATCTTCGATGCGGTTGCGGTTGGATTTGAGCAGGATGCCGGAGTCCTCCGTGGCCAGCATGGTGCCGCTGTGCTCGACCACCAGTCCGCGCACGGTGCAGGCATCGGCCGTTACGGTGATGACGCTGCCATCACCTCTGCCGCGAATCACAGGCTTATCCCTGCCGACGAGGGCCAGGCTGCGATCGAGCAGCAGATTTCCAGCGTACACACCCGGGCCAATCTCGATAGTGTCGCCCGGCTGTGCAGCTGCGATTGCCTGAGCTGGCGATTGAAACGGACCGCTCTGGCTGACTACTAAAATGCGCCCCAGCGCTAAGCCCGAGGCAAGGGCGCATAAGCACACCAGCAGGGCACTCCTCCACGCGATGCGTTTGAAGACCGTTGCTCCACGGTGCGCGATCACGCCTTTACATGCGGTTTGCCGCTCCCGCCCGCCCCTTATAAAGGTTCCGCCTGCCGCCGGCGGGCAGTAAGCACGATTCCCGCCAGCAGCAGCAGCAATACCAACAGAATGAAATACGATCCCAACGCCGGATAGTTGAACACGGTGAAGTTAGCCAGTTGCTTCGAGCCCAGCATGGGCGGCGTAAACGGCGCCACCTTTACCGGCGCGTCGGGATCGAGGTTGTGCCCGTAGGCATAGAGCTTGCTGTAGAAGCTCCACAGAGAAAACATTCCGAACCACCCCATGGCCACGGTCACGTCTACCAGGTTCGACATGCGGCCCAGCACTACCGCCCGCAAGGCCAGCAACACCAGGATTCCCAAGGCCAGCGGCATCCACTTGAACTCGTGGAAGTCCGCTCTGCAGCGGGTGCATGCCGATGTAGTGGTTGAGGGTGTTGATCTCCTTCAGGTCGTCGCGATCGCCTTGCACCGCTCCTCCCACCAGTTTGTGGGTGTAGATATAAAGATTTAGCCCATCCGTGTACTGGTTGGAGTAAAGAGTCATGTGCCACAAAGGCAGCAGGACTGCAATGGCCAGGAGCACGGCGGCGATAACGACCACAACTCGCGTGCGCATGGTTAGCGGCAGTTGAAACAAAAGATTGGTCCGTTCCAGCCACCCCGGCCGGGATACTGGTGACAGCGCCGGCGCGCGGGTGGTTGGAACGGAACCAGTGGTGCTAATGCTCGACATAAGTTCTGCCTGCTTTCCTACTGCCCGAGGCCAGCTACAGCAACCGGCGTTTTAGCCTTGCCCTTGCTAGCCGCCGCCACTCCGCCACGGCCCTTGACCAGCACGTACCCCTGCATCTCCTGGTGCAGCGCGGAGCAGAAGTTGGTGCAGTAGAAGGGGAATACTCCGGACTTGTTGGCCACGAATTCGATGACCTTGGTCTCACCCGGATCTATCACCACGTTGATGTTGTACTCATTCAGCGAGAAACCATGCAGCTCATCCGTGGTCTGCTCGATGTTGGTTAGATAGATGGTGACCAGGTCGCCCTGGTTCAGTTCCACCTTGTTGGGTTCGAAGTTACTGCGCACCGCGCTCATGTGCACGATCACGTGGTTGCCCTGGCGCTCCACCTTGGCATCCTTCACATCCCAGATTGCGCCCGGGTGCTTGTTTTCATTTGCGGTGTAGATTTCAATCGGCTTGAGCAGCTTGGTGTCAATGATCTGGGCGTAGTGCGGTTCGGGCTCGGTGAAGGCGTCATAAACCAGCTTCATCTTGTCGCCGGCCACGTCAATCAGCTGCGAGCTCTCCGGCTGCGAAGGTCCCACGCTGATGTGCCGCCCGTGCGAGAGCTTGTTGAGCGAGATCACCCAGCCGCCCCGCGGATTTACGGTGTCGCCATGCGGCGCAGTCAGGTGGCCGACGTTGTAGGAAACCGGCACTTTATCCAGCACCTCCCAGGTGCCGAGTTTCCACTTCGCGACTGCGCTCTCCACAAACAAGCTGGTGTAAGCGAAGCCCTTGTCGTCAAACTGCGTGTGCAGAGGCCCCAGGCCGACGTTCACTTCGGCTTCTTTCACCGCGTCGTAGTTCAGCACCGGGATGCCGTCCTCGTTGCCGGTGAAAGCCTTATCCTGAATCGCCTTCAGCATCTTGTCGAAGCTGAACGCGGTCACGATAGCCTGCAGCTTGCCGCTGCCGATGAAGTATTTGCCGTCGGGAGTGACGTCCACACCGTGCGGGCTCTTGGCGCAGGGCACCAGGTACACGACGCCGGGAACATCGCGCGGATCAATTACCTTCATCCCGCCCATAGTCTTGTACTTGCCGTCTTTGATGGCCTGCTCGGCAAGTTTCCAATTCACCGCCGCGATGTAGTCGCGGTCTTTTTGCGAGGCGGTGACCTCCAGCTTGCCGGTGGCGCGTTCTGTGTTGTACGAGGTCCAGAACGCCCACCCGTTGCTCGGACCTTTGCCGGCGTCGCCCAGGTCGTAGTTGAAGGGAGGCATCACAATCTGCCAGCCCACAGTCATGTGCCCGGTCTTGGGATCAACGCTGATGCCGGAAACTACGCCTTTGTACTGCGTGCCGTATTGTTCAAGCGGCGCATAGGTTCCTTTGGGCAGCGGGATCGAAAAGCGCGAGCCTGCCAGGATGTATTCCGTATTAGGAGTGACGAAAGTAGAGCCATGATTGCCGGAAACATTGGCAATGGGTCCCAGGATTTCCTTAGTTTTGAAGTCGCGCAGATCAATGCGGGCTACGCGGTTGTTGGCGTTGTCATTTATGAACAGCCAGCGGCCATCGTAATCCCCGTTGGTTTCGCTAAGCGCGGGATGATGCGTGTCTCCCCAGGTAAAGCCGCCCAGCATTTCCTTGGACTCCTTATCAAACCCATAGCCGGTGCCGGGGTAAGGTGTAAATACCGGTATGGTGGCGATGTGTCGCATGGAGGGCACGCCGGCCACGTAAACGTTGCCGGAATGGCCTCCGGAGTAGAAAAGATAGTACTGGTCCAGGTCGCCGGGCGCGACGTAAGTGGCAATTGCCGACTGGGTCACGTCACCGGTGCGGGCCAGTTTAGGTTTCTTAGCACAACTGGAAGACGCGGAGGCAACCACCAGCACTGCCAAAGCCAGGCCGGAGACCACCCACGTCCAGGATGTTTTCTTCATTTCAGCCTCCTTCATGCTGGAGCAGCCAACAGGGCTTAAGTCTTAGGAACTGCTTGCGGCGACTTGGTCTGCTGCTCCTGTTTTTTCTGATATGCGATCTTGAGCTTCTCGATAACTGTTTGCTTTTCCTCGGGTGTCAGCCGGATTTGCGTTGATAACACTACCGACATGGTGCCGGTGGGATTCGCGAGGAATGATTCCAGGGGGATGCCGAAGCGCCGCGGCACATCTGCGACGGCATCCGCCAGGTCGGGCCCGATATTGGCCGCCGATTCGATGCCCAGCGTGCTCACACTGTGGCAGATGAAGCACGTTTTCTGCACGAAGAAGGCGCCCGGGCCAGTCATCATCTCGTGCTCTTTCGCCAGTTCCTCCGGGGTAGGACGGTCAGCAAGTTGCGCGCCGGGTAGGTACCGCACCGGAAGGTTCGCATGCCGCCAGCTCATCACCAGCATGGCCAGCGACTGCGCATCGCGGCTGTCGAAGCCGAAGTTGGGCATCACCGTGGTCTGGCTCATGGATTTGGGATCTTTGAAGTGGGCCAGATGCCAGCCGAACACCGAGGGCACGCCTGACATGCGCGAGTAGTCGTACTGCTCCGGCGACTTATCGCCCACGTACGTCAGGTCCGGACCAATGACCCCACCCCGGCCGTTGATCGTGTGGCAGGCACGGCACCCCTTGGCCGCCACCAGCTCCTTGCCACGGTTGATGTAGTCCATGCCCGCGGTCGTGCGGTCGAAGCGGTGACAGAGGTTGCAGTTGATCTCCATCAGCGCTTCGCGGTTCCCGATCAGGTAAGCCTGCCCCAGTTCCTTGCCCAGCAGCGGCTCATCCCAGTGTTCGAGGGTAGTGGCGTGGGCGCGCACCATGTCGGTGGCATAGCCTTGCCCGCCGTGGCAACTGGTGCAGCCATACTCGGCAATCGGGTGGTGCGCCAGGATTTCGCGGGGATGTGCGCGGTAAGGTTCGGGCGCGCTGTCCAGCCCCGCCCAATCTGTTCCTGTGTGGCAGGTGGTGCAGCGGTCTACCCGGTCCAGTTGCCGCGCCCATACCTGCTGCAGGCCCGCCGGCGCCTGTGCTGCTTTTTGGGTGCCCAATTTTTCTTCGATAAGATCGTGGAACCCGGCCTGGTAATCCTTCCATTCTGGCTGGAAGTACTGTGTGTAAACCGCCACGGTTACCAGCAGAAGCAGCGCGCCCACCACGTAAATCCAAAGCGTGTCACGGTTCGCAGCCATAATGACCCCCGGCCAGGTGCTTTAGAAATTGCGCGGGATGTCGGGCCAGGCCTCCCACGGCCAATAGAAATTCCACGACGGCCCTCGCATGAAAGTGCCCACCGCGGTCAGCGCCAGGACCAGCACAAAAATCCCCAGGAACAGCAGGTTCTGTGTGCGGCGCTCGCGCGCGAACCACAGCCCCGTTGCCAGCGGCGAACTGCGGTCAAAATAGGGCCAGGCTGCCAGCAAAAGCATCAGCAGTCCTGGAACCAGAACGCCGCCGATCAGCGCGCCGTTGATGGTGAAGTCCCCCAGCTTTACGGTCGTGTCAGTTACCAGTTCCTGCAGCCAAAGGAAATACCAGGGCGCCTTGGCGGGATTGGGCGTGACCATGGGGTCGGCGGCCTGTTCCAGGGGCGCCGCTACCAGCACGGCGAGCACGGCGCAGACCACTACCGTCACCAGCGCCACCAGCAGGATGCGGCGGGTCAGGTTCGGTGAGCCTGCTACTTCATGCTGCTCATCCCCCGGAGCGCTCATCTCCACGCTGGCGGTGCGGCCAGCGGTAATGCCCAGGAGCGCGTAGGTCTTCTGGCCCGCGCTGGCCGGCGCTTCCTCTGGTGAGGTGAGGATCATTTGGTCCATGCAGGCCAGGCCGCCATCTTTGCGGATTCGCCACATGTGCCAGGCGAACAGGCCCAGCAGCAGCACCGGCAGAAAAAAGCAGTGCAGCACGTAGAAACGCAACAGGGCGCTCTGCTCAATCTGGTGCCCGCCCAGCAGCACATAGCGCACGCCTTCGCCCACCACCGGCGCCGCGCGCGCAATGTTGGTGCCTACCGTCACCGCCCAGTAGGCGAGCTGATCCCAGGGCAGCAGGTAGCCGGTAAAGGAAAGGAACAGAGTGATCAGCAGCATGACCACACCGATGATCCAGTTCAAAGGACGGTTCTGCACGTTTCCGAAGCCGTTCTTGAAAGCGCCGGTTAGAAAGGCGCGCACCATGTGCAGCACCACCACCGCCACCATCAGGTGCGCCGCGATACGATGTACGCCGCGAATGAACCAGCCGTAGGAGGTGACGAACTCAATGTCCTTGACGGAAAGGTAAGCGCGTTCCACCGAAGGAACGTACAGGAACATCAACGCAACCCCGGTGACAGTCAGAAGGAAGAACAACGTGGCCGCCACCGTTCCCAGCCATAGGGAATAACGGAAGCTGAGGCTGGGCAGCGAAACCTTTGCCGGAAACCAGTGCAGCAGCAGGTTGCGCACAATGGAATCTCCGGCCTCCCGCTCTCCTCGCGGATTCCAGCTCCAGGTGACCTTCTCCCATGCAGTGCGGATTTGCATGCCCCACCTCCGGGCTAAACCTTCAGACGAAACTCATGTCCCACAGCCCGCGACGCGTCCACCACCAGTTGACCGTCGTCGGGGGAAATCTCCATGGCCAGCCAGGGAAGCGGTTTGGGCGCCGGCCCGGCAAAGTTGGTGCCCTCGCCGTAGTACTTCGAACCATGGCAGGGGCAATGAAACTCCGCTCGAATGTCCATGGCCTTGCCCCGGATCGTTATCCGCCGTGGCTGGTCCAGAGTGATGGCCTTCACCGTGCAACCCAGGTGAGTGCAGGTGGCCGATATGGCGTGCAGCGTGTCCTTTTCCCGCACGATGAACACGCGGTGCTCGTCGAGGAAGGTGATGCCTTCGGGAAATTGCTGGGGCGAGCCCAGCTTGAAGCGCATAGGAGGTTCGTAGAGGACGTTCGGCACCAGGGCGCGCACCAGGGTGTAGCCTTCTCCTCCCACAGCCGCCAGCAAGGCGCCCAATCCCAGCTTTTGCAGAAACGAGCGCCGCTGCGGCTGCGCTGGAGCTTCAGTCGGCGGCGGCGACCGCCGCGGCAGCAAGTTGGCGATCTTCATAGCTCAGCACCTCCATGGTCATCGCACCTGTGGGGCAGCGCTGCGCGCACAAGCCGCAGCGAATGCAGCGTTCGTCATCTTTGATCATGGCTGAAAGCGGCTGCCCCTCCGCTTTCAGGGCGTAGAAATCCAGCAGGCGGTCCCGTGCAACTCCGTCAATCGCCACCTGCTCCAGCGGCACCAGCTTCAGGCTGTGCTCCGGGCAAACATCTACGCAGCGGCCACAAAGAACGCATTTCGCCGGATCGTAGATGGTTTGCGTGTGGCAATGCAGGCAGCGCTCGGCCTGCGCCCGCGCCTGCTCCTCGGAAAACGGCAGCTCTACCTCTTGCAGCCCGGTGCGTCGCTCGGTCGGTATGCTGGGCGGCGCTGCTCGGTTACCCAGTTCGTAGCCCGCCGGCATCTGGTAAGTGGCTGTCCGCAGTTGGCGGAACTTCATGCGTGTGGACCACACGGGCGTAAAGCGACGCAGGTAACTGTCAATGGAGAGCGCAGCCTGCTTGCCATTGGCTACCGCTTCAATGAGGTTGCGGGGTCCAAAAGCGGCATCTCCGCCCGCGAACACTCCCGGCGCGCTGGTTGCCAGGGTCTGTACATCAATGCGGACCGTGCCTTGGGGAGTTACCTCAACTCCGTCTTCCGGAGATAAAAAGGATAGGTCGGCGCGCTGGCCGATAGCCAGAATGACAGAGTCGGTCTCCATCGCCTCCTGGACGCTGGGGTCATATTCCGGGCTGAAACGCCCGCTCTCGTCATAGGTGCGTTTGACGCCGATCAGGTCAATGGCGCGCACGCGGCCCGCCTCACCGCGAAAGGCGCGCACACCGCGCTGGGGATGGAAGATGATGCCTTCACGCTGGGCCTGCTCGAACTCTTCGTGCCCCTGGCAGGTGCGCAGCACCGGCATCTCCTGGAACGACTCCAGGCTGATCATGTGGACTTCGGAGCCTCCCGCGCGCAGGGCGGTGCGGGCTACGTCCAGAGCGGCAATCAGTCCCTCGCTGCCCGGCGGCTCCGGACCAAAGCTGCGCAGCGCGGCGCGCGCCGCGTCGAAGGCAACGAAGCCACCGCCAATCACGACCACCTTCTTACCCAGCGTGACCCGGTAGCCGCGGTTCACGTTGAGCAGGAACTCAACCGCCTTCACGATGCCGTCAAGCTCCACGCCGGGCGCGGCCAGGTCGCGTCCGCCCTGTGTGCCCACGCCGAGGAACACGGCTTCATAACCTTGCCGGCGCAAGTGGCTCAGGCCAAATTGACGGCTTAGCGCCGTGTTCAGGCGTATTTCCAGGCCGAGCCGCTGCAGCTCTTTCACCTGGGCCTGCAGCACGGAGCGCACCAGCCGAAATTCCGGAATGCCGTGGAACGCCATGCCGCCGGGAACTGCAGAGGCCTCAAACACCGTCGGCCGGTAACCCATGATGGCCAGGTCGTGAGCGCAGGCCAGACCTGCGGGGCCGGCGCCGACTACCGCCACCTTGCGTCCGCGGCCGGCGTTGGCGCGTTCGCCATTCAAAATCGAAAAATGCCACGGTGTCTTGTTGCCGCAATCGGTCTCCAGTGCCACTGGCGTCGTACTTTCCGGCCCAAAGCGCTCACAGATCACGCGTTTCAGGGCGCGGATGGTCACCGGGGAATCAATCTTGCCGCGCCGGCAGTTGTCTTCGCAGGGAGCGGCGCACACGCGGGCGCAGACCGAGGCCCAGGGGTTGGGCGAGCGTGCCACGTGGTAGGCAGCTTCGTATCCGTTCTCGGCAATGAGTTGTACGTATCTGCCGGCGTCGGTATGCGCCGGGCAGGCCGTTTGGCAGGGCACCAGGCGCTTCCAGTATTCCGCGTCCGGCAGCACAGTTTTGTAAGGCGGCGTCCTCATCACAAAGATCTCCGCAACAGTGAATAAAGACAGCCAGCTTGCTCGCCGCGCGAAGACTCTCGCGTCGAATCCTGGGAGCAAGAATTAGTGGCATGCGACCGGGCACGCCCAAATCTGCAGTAGCTCTATTGAAGGGCAGGCAGGCAGTCTCCGCCGTGATGCGGGTCACGCGCTCAGGTGAGGTTGTTGAGAACGCGGTGGCCTCTGCGAGATAGCAGGTTCTCAGACGAGTCCTCGGCGATGGCGACCCCCCAGTAGTCCCAAAATGGGAATGGCGCAGGACGGCTCGCATAATGCCCGGTAATGGATTTTTACCCCAGCAGGGTGGGCGCAGGTCGGCATGTTAGATTGACTGGCTGATAATCGCCCTGATGCCCGCTCCCGGCCATAGCGCGCCCCCTGCTCAAGCCACCGGCGGCAGCACTGCGGCCAAACTGGTGCGGCAAATTGGCCTCTTCGACGCCACCATGCTGGTGATGGGCGGCATTGTCGGCTCGGGCATTTTCATCAACCCCTACGTGGTGGCCCGGCAGGTGCACACGCCGGTCCTCATCCTGGGCGCCTGGGTCGCTGGCGGAGTCGTGGCCATGCTGGGCGCCTTCGTCTACGCCGAGCTGGCCGATCGCCTGCCGGAAGTCGGCGGCCAGTACGCCTACCTGCGTTCTGCCTACCATCCTGCGCTCGGATTCCTCTACGGCTGGGGGCTGCTCCTGGTGACTGAAACCGGGGGCATGGCGGCAGTTACCATCACCTTCGCCCGTTATTTTCATGAGCTGACCGCCGTGCCTTTTTCTGAGCGCGCCATCGCCGTGAGCACACTCGCGGTCCTCACCGTCATCAACTGCCTGGGTGTAAAGCTGGGCAGCCGCGTGCAGAGCGCGCTGATGCTGCTCAAGATCGCTGCTATTGCCCTGCTGGTGGGCGCCGGCTTCCTGCTGCTGCGCGCTCCTCACCCGCTGTTTCGCCCCGTGCTCGACCAGAAGCCGTCGTTCGATCTGCTGACCGCTTTCGGCGCGGCCATGATTCCGGTGCTGTTCTCGTATGGCGGCTGGCAGACCACCAACTTCGTGGCCGGAGAAATCAAGGAGCCGCGGCGCAACCTGTCGCGCGCCCTGGTGATCGGCGTGGCCGGCGTGATTGTCCTTTATCTTGCAGTTAACCTGGTTTGCGTGCGCGCCCTCGGCCCCACTGGCCTGGCGGACACTACCGTGCCGGCAACCGCTGTTATGCGGCTGGTGATGGGGAACCGCGGCGCCGCCTTGATCGCGCTGGGCATCACCATTTCCACCCTCGGGTTTCTCAGCCAGTCCATCCTGACCGCGCCCCGGGTCTACTTCGCCATGGCGGAAGATGGGCTGTTCTTCCGCGGCGTCGCTTACGTCAACGCGCGTACTCGCGTGCCGGTTGTTGCCATTGTTCTGCAGAGTGTTTGGACGGCGGTCATAGCCCTCTCCGGTCGCTATGACCAGATCCTCAACTATGTGGTGGCGACAGACTTTGTTTTCTTTGGCCTGACCGGAACCTGCCTGTTTGTTTTTCGGCGGCGGGAGGCAGCCGGGGGCGAGTCGCGCGCCTCGTTCCGGACGCCCGGTCACCCCTTCACCACCGCCGCCTTTGTGCTGGCCTGCTGGGTGGTGGTGGCCAATGCCATCTACAAGTACCCGGCCAATAGCCTGATCGGGACGTTGATCCTGCTGTTGGGAGTGCCCGTGTACCTGCTCTGGTCGCGGCACAGAAAGGTGAGGACGGCGGCATGAAGCAGCCACGTAGCACGATTCGGTCCCCCTACATGGAATGGGCCAAGCTGTGCTCGGCAGCGCCGTATAACCTGGCCACCAGCGGAGTAGCCAGTTACCCGCTTGCCGAGTTGGGCGTGAATATCCAGGATTTGGAGGTTAATGGGCCGACAGTCTATGGCTATCAACCGCTCCAGGAGCGCCTGGCCCGCAAGAATCAGACGCAGCCGGAATGCGTGGTCGCGGCCGCCGGTACCTCCATGGCCAACCACCTGGCGATGGCGGCGTGCTTCGAGCCCGGCGACGAAATATTAGTGGAACAGCCGACCTATGAGTTGCTCCTGAGTACCGCCCGTTTTTTGGGCGCAAAGATTCGCCGTTTCCGCCGCCGCTTCGAGGATGACTTCCGCATTGATCCCCAGGAGGTCGAGAAGCGAGTCACACCGCGCACCCGGCTGATTGTAATTACCAACCTCCATAACCCCAGCGGGGCGTTCACGGATGAGGCCACGCTGGCCGCAATTGGCGAAATCGCGCTACGCTGCGGCGCTCGCGTGCTGGTGGATGAAGTGTACCTGGAGGCCATGTTTGACGCGCCTGCTCGTTCCGCCTTCCACCTCGGTAAGCAGTTCATTTCCACGAATAGCCTGACCAAGGCATATGGCTTGAGCGGCCTGCGCTGCGGCTGGATTCTGGCCGAACCCGAGTTGGTCGAACGCATGTGGCGCCTGAATAATGTATTTGCCGCGACTGCCGTGCATCCCGGCGAACTGCTCAGCGTGGCCGCGCTCGACCGCCTGCAGCAGATTGCCGTTCGGGCTAAAAGCATCCTGGACGCCAACCGCCAGGCCGTGGCCGCCTTCCTGGATTCCACAGGTAAGCTGCGCTGTTTTCGCCCTGCATTCGGCACCGTGGTCTTTCCTCAATTGCGGCAAGGAGATGTGGAAGAGTTCTGCAATCTGCTGCGCGAAAAATACGAAACCAGCGTGGTGCCGGGAAAATTTTTCGAGATGCCGCGACATTTTCGCATCGGTTTAGGCGGCGACACCGAGATGACAGCCGAAGGCCTGCGCCGCCTGGGCTGCGCTCTCGAAGAGTACTTTAAGCGCTAACCCCACCTAACTGGCTGGGGTGATCGCGCCACTTCCGATACAATCGCAAAGCATCGCCATTCATCAGGGGAAGATTCAATCGTGGGACCGAAGGGCCTGCTCACACTGCTGCTGGGGATGTCAGTTGCAGTTGCTTCTGCCGGTGCGGCGCAAGGCGCGCGGCGGTCTGGGCCAGGTCCGTCCACTCAATCTTCTCCGCAGTTGCAGCAGGGGCGGGAGATCTTTGTCCAGTTCTGTGCCGCCTGTCACGGCGAGCGCGGCGACGGCAAGCCCGCCAGCGGTTTGAAGCTGAAGCCGCCGGCCATGGATCTCACCGCCTTTACGCTCTCCGATTCGCTTATCCGCAGGGCGCTGGAAGAGGGAGTGCTGGGCACGGGAATGGCCGCCTGGAAATCGCTGCCGGGGGAGCAACTGAGCGCGGTGGCTGCGTATACGGCTACACTGGGCCGCGATGACGAACTTTCGTCGCAGGGCCGCCTGGCGCCCGATCCGGCGCTGCGGGAAGCGGGACGGCGGGTTTACGTGGTGCATTGCG
>DATJFA010000240.1:0-4639 GCA_035496015.1 Terriglobales bacterium
CAGGACGCGATGGACCGTGGCCTGCTCTCTCTCGGTGCCCTGGCCGAGATTCAGAAGGGCGCTGCCGCCCACGAACTGGTACCCCTTCAACCGCTGGCCTGACACTCGCGGACGGCGGGAATCAGAAAGGTACTAGCCCATCCCGCGCAGGCAAGTAACACTGTCTTAATTGAGGATTGAAGATTGCCGGTTGACCATTGAAACCCGCGATAGTTTCAGGTCCCAAGACTTAAGGTCCGGGTTGAGATAGGGACGAAACTCTAAGTGCAAACCCTCAACAAGGTATTTTGAGGTTTTCAATCGTCAATCACTCAATCTTCAATCGTCAATTCGCCCCCATGACCCACGCCCAACTGGTCAAGCTCGCCGTTGACTGGCTGCGCCGCTACCGCTGCGGCGTGGTGCTTTCGGAACAGGCTTGCGCCAGCGGCGAGATGCCCGACGCCATCGGCTGGAAAGGCAAATGCCGTTCGGTAGTGGTGGAATGCAAAGTGAGCCGCGCCGACTTCCTCGCCGACCGCCTCAAACCCTTCCGCCAGAACCCGGAGATCGCCCTGGGCTGCGAGCGTTTCTATTTGGCATGCGCCGGCCTGATTGCGCCCCAGGAACTGCCCCCGGGCTGGGGCTTGCTGGAATGCGCCGGGCGCCGGGTGGAACTGCGCGTCAAGCCCCCACGCCGCAGCCAGCGCTCCCCCGCCGGCATGGAACACGAAATGAACCTGCTGCTGGCCAGCCTGCGCCGCGTGGAAATCCGCATCGAGCCGCAAACCATCACCGAGTTTCTTAAATGGAAGAACCGGCTTTTGGAATATAACGGCGGCGTCTATCCCCGGGAACTGACGCCCGTTTCGGACGAAAGCAACCCGCACCTGGGATAAGAGGCTACGCCACCGGATCGCGTGGCTCGGCGGTTTTGGCATGGGCCGAGCCGTTTGCCTTTGACTTGCGCGTACGCGTGGCCGGCCCGCCTATGGTTCGGTACTGCTGATAAAGCTGGTGCAGGTCGTCACTCAGCAACTGCACCAGTTGCAGGCACAGGGCGCAGTTCTGGCGCAGGTAGGCAAGGAAATCTTCCCGCCGCAGGAAGGCGATATCGCAAGCCTCCACGGTCTCCGCGGTCGCGTCATAGGGACTGCCGGACATGGTTTCCCCCAGGCCCAGGACGGAGCCGGCTCCAGCCACGTTCAGCGCCAGGCCGCCCTCTCCCAGTCGCAAACGCGCCCGTCCTTTCTGGATGAGAAAAACTCCGCGCACCGGCCGCCCCCGGCGGTATACGGTCGTCCCCGGGCCGTAGTGCCGGACCTGGGCCGTGCCTTCAAAAGCGCGCAACAGGTCGGGTTGAATCGTTCCCAGGTTCTGGTGCAGCAAGCGTCTCACCCTGCCAAATCTGGGTTAGAAAAATATCGCACCCTCAGCAAACCCACTGTGACGCCCATCACCATCAACAGTGATGAGAATCGCCTCGGCGGCGGGGCCAAAAACGGGACCAGCCTGGCAAATATACCGGCTGGTACAGACCTTACTTCCTCCTGCCATCCCGTTTACACTGGTCGTAGCACGAGTTATCGCCGCACAACGCGCGAGGGATTTGGAAACCACTCAAGAAGCTCTATGCCCGGTTTGCAGGCGGCCGCTGCCGCAGGACGGATCCCCCTGTCCTTACTGCGGCGGGGCTCCGGGGGGTCTTCATGTGCGCCCGCTATTCCTGGCTGTAGTGCTGGTCATCTCCATCGTCTTCGGCGCGGTCACGGTGTTTGCGGCGCGTTTTTATCGCTCCAAGCAACTGCAACTCGGCGCCATCTGGTATGGGCGAGGACAGGCCGCTTTGACAGCCGGGGACTCCCACGCCGCGGTTCAGGATTTTCGCAACGCGCTTTACTACTCCCATGACAATCCCGCTTACCGGCTGAGCCTGGCGGAAGCGCTGCTGTCCGCCAGGCACATCCCGGAAGCCCATTCCTACCTGGTTACACTGTGGCAGGATGAGCCCAGCAACAGCACCGTGAACCTGCAATTGGCGCGCTTGGCCGCGGGCCAAGGGAACGCCCAGGCGGCGCTGCGCTATTATCACGGAGCTATTTACGGCCTCTGGCCCGATGGCGATGCCGCCGCGCGCCGCCGGCAAACCCGCCTGGAATTGGTCCATTACCTTCTGGGCCTGCGTGACGCCACCCAGGCCGACGCCGAACTGATCGCCCTGACCTCCGAACTTCCCCGCACGGCCGCCGCGCACCTCGAGGTTGGCCAGTTGTTCCAGCAGGCTGCCGATTCTGAGCGTGCCCTGCAGGAATTTGAAGAAGCCCTGCGCCTGAACCCGAAGTCGCCCGTCGCTTTGCTCGGCGCGGGCGAAGCTGCCTTTCAGTTGGCGCGGTACGAAAACGCCCGCCGCTATCTGGAGCAGGCATTTAAATCCGGACCGCGCGATCCGCAAGCGGCGGAACTTCTGGCCACAACTCGGCTGGTTCTTGAATGGGACCCCAACTCCCAGGGCGTCAGTTCCTGGCGTCGAGCGCTGCGCATCGTGCAAGCCTTTCAGCAGGCTCGACGCCGGCTCCAGGACTGTGCCGCCGCCAGGAACATTGATCTGGCCGCCGCCTCCGCACACCCCTCCTCCACCATGCCGTCGAATGCCGCAAGCGCGTCGAACGAGACCTCGCACAATCTTGTGGCCGAAATCCTGGGCAGGATCAGGCACGGCGAAACGGCCACACCTGAGCAAATACCCATGGTGTTGGACCCGGCCGAACTGCAGCAGCTTTACCAGCAAGCCGCCGAGGTCCAACCCCGCGTGCGCGCCGCCAAACTGGAGCGCGACCCCCAACTCGCCGAGTCGGTCATGGGCCTGGTGAGCCGGATCGAAACCGTGACCGCGCAGCATTGTGGCGCTCCCCAGGGCGCGGACCTGGCCCTCTTGCTTCTGGCACACCGCACGGAGGAACGGTGAGCGCAAGTCAGATTCCGCCCGGCAATGCCGCCAATTCCATGGCCGCGACCACTCACAAACGGCGCCTCTGGCCCAAGCACCTCCATCTGATCCGGGAGGAACCCTTCTTCCTTCTGATGGCCATTTTTATTGGAATTCTTTCCGGCCTGGCCGTGGTGTGCTTCCGCATCACCTATCTTTCCGTCCGCACCTATCTGTTGAGCACCTCGCTCTCGCCTTCCCGTTCGCACTTGCTGCTGGTGCCCTCGCTCACGGGAATTGTGATTGCCCTGCTGGTCATTTACGTCTTTCCGCGCGTGCGCGGCAGCGGTGTCAACCAGACCAAGGCCGCGCTCTACATCTATAACGGCCACATTCCCTTTCGCACCGTGATCGGGAAATTCATCTGCTCGGCGCTGGCCATCGGCAGCGGGCAATCGCTGGGACCGGAAGACCCCTCGCTGCAGATTGGCGCCGGCATTGCCTCGCTTTTGGGCGAAAAACTGCAGCTTTCCCGCGAGCGCTTGCGCCTCATCGCTCCCGTGGGCGCAGCGGCCGGGCTGGCCGCAGCTTTCAATGCTCCCATTTCCGCCGTGCTGTTCGTTATTGAGGAGGTAATCGGACGCTGGAGCGCGGGCGTTCTGGGCGCGGTCGTTCTCGCCGCAGTTTCCAGCGTGGTAGTGATGCGCTTCTTTTTAGGTTCGGATCCGCTGTTCCGCGTTCCTCCCGTCGGCCCAGTCAACCCCGGCGAACTGCTGGCCTACGCGGTACTGGGCGTAGTTGGCGGCATCGCCTCGGTGGTCTTTGTGAAAATGATCACCTACTTCCGCCTTCACCTGAAGAATGCCCCGGCCTGGACGCAGCACTTCCAGCCCGCGGTGGCCGGCCTGCTCATCGGCTTCATCGGATATCTCGGCTTTCCCCAGGTAATGGGCGCAGGCTATGCCTATATGGACCAGGCCATGCACAGCCAGTACACCTGGGAAGTCCTGGGCATTCTGGCAGGGCTGAAAATTCTGGCTACCACCATTTCTTTCGTCAGCGGCACACCCGGAGGCATGTTCGCGCCCACGCTGTTCATCGGCGCCATGCTGGGCGGCTCGGTGGGCGCGCTGGAGCGCCAGTTGCTTCCGCACTTCAGTGGTCCCATCGGCGCCTACTGCCTGGTGGGCATGGGAACCCTGTTTGCCGGTTTCATTCGCGCCCCCATGACTTCGGTATTCATGGTGCTGGAGGTGAGCGGCGACTACACCATCATCCTGCCTGTAATCATCTCCAATGCCATCGCCTATGTAATTTCGCGCGCGGCCCAACCCGTTCCTATTTTCGACATGCTCTCCCGCCAGTCAGGCCTGGACCTGCCCTCCATGGAAGAGCAGCGCGAGCAGCCGCTGCTGCATGTCGAAGACGCCATGCGCGCGCCGCGAACTCCGCTGCTGACCGGGGAGGAGCCGGTCAAGGTAGCGCTGCGCGACCTGGAGCAATCCACTGAGCCGCTTTTGCTGTTCCGCTCGCCGGATGGCTTGTGGCGCGGTGTGACCCGCACAAAGCTGGCTGGTCTGGCCGAGCAGGGCGACGCCGACCTGCCTCTGAAGGACGCGGCTGCGCCCAACAGCCTGGCCCCGCTGCTCCATCCCGACCACCCTCTGGATACCGCCCTGCGCCACATTTACGACTGGCCGCTCCTGCCCGTGGTGCACCGGGCCGACCCCGCGC
>DATJFA010000241.1:0-5227 GCA_035496015.1 Terriglobales bacterium
GGCCTCAGCCTTGAAGCAACGCGCGTGCAGTGGCACACGTAGAGGTAGTGCGCGCGAGATCCTTCGGGCCTGAAGGCCCTCAGGATGACTCCGGTCAAGGCTTGCATCGTACCAGGCGAGTGTTGCCAGCTAACTGCTAAGGAAACTCTGATTAAGCAGGACACAAAACGCAAGGTCCCCTTCGGCAAGCTCAGGGCAGGCTCTCGACTCCGCAGAATTGCCTCAAAAGAGGCAATTCTGCTTCGCTCGGGATGACAGAGATGAACTTAATCAGACCTTCCCTAAGTGCTGCTCTTCGCCAGCCGCTGCATGAATTTGCCCAGGCTCACCACGGCGCGGCTCACGGTGCCGCTGCCGATCTCCTGATGGTCGTCGCGGACGCTGACGCGGAAGACATAAAAGCGGCCGTTGGCGGACTCCAGAGTGGCTTCCGCTTTCACCAGCGCGCCCACTCCGGTGGCAGCGCGGTGCTCGATGTTGATGGCGGTGCCCACGGTGATTTCGTCGCCTTCGCAGTAGGGCTGCAGGGCGCGGAAGGCGGCCACCTCCATCAGTCCGATCATGTGGGGCGTGGAAAAAACCGGCGGCAACTGCGGATCGTGGTAGGTGAGGGTGTCCTCAAATGCGACCTTGTGCTCGGTTTCACCGCGTACGCCAGGGGGAACGGGTTTCATGGGGGATAAATCTATCACGGGGGTAGTTGGCCTCAGGCGGGTCTGCGACCCGCCCTGGACGGGCAGAGCCCCGTCCCCACGCAATTCGTTGTCATTTAGAATGTATGCACGTGGGTGTGGAGTAGTTTCCATAAAGCTGATGCAGTTCACAGAACAATATGACGTAGTAGTGGTGGGCGCCGGGCATGCGGGCTGCGAAGCCGCGATGGCGGCGGCGCGCATGGGCCTGCGCACCGCCCTGTACACGCTCAACGTGGACCTGATCGCGCAGATGTCGTGCAACCCGGCGGTGGGCGGCATCGCCAAGGGGCACCTGGTGCGGGAGGTGGACGCGCTGGGCGGCATCATGGGCGAGGTGACCGACGCTGTGGGAATTCAGTTCCGTTTACTGAACACATCGCGCGGGCCGGCGGTGTGGTCGCCGCGAGCGCAGTGCGACAAGCAGGCTTACCGGCTGAAGATGCGGGAGGTGCTGGAATCGCAAGCGAACCTCAAGATCAAGCAGGCGGAAGTGGCGGAGCTGATTATTGAGGAGTCAGGGGTCAGGAGTCGGGAGTCAGCGAATGGCCGAGAGCCGATGGCCGAGAGCCAACGACTGCTCTGCCGGGGCATCAAGCTGCGCGACGGCCGCACCGTGGGAGCTCAGGCGGTCATCATCACCACCGGCACTTTCCTCAACGGACTGATTCACTGCGGCGAGCAACAGTATCCGGCGGGGCGGAGCGGCGAACCGCCTTCGGTGCTGCTGGGGGAATCGTTGAAGCAACTGGGGCTGCGCGGCTGCCGCCTGAAGACAGGCACGCCACCGCGGCTCGACGGCCGCAGCATTGACTGGTCGCGCTTTCAGGCGCAGCCCGGCGATGCCGACCCCACGCCGTTCAGCTTCCGCACCAAGCGGGTGGCGCACGCCGATTCGCAGGTGCCCTGCTACATCGCCTACACCAGCGAAGAGACGCACCGCATCATTCGCGAAAACGTGCACCGCTCGCCCATGTACAGCGGGCAGATCAAATCCATCGGGCCACGATATTGTCCATCCATCGAGGACAAGATCGTCAAGTTCCCCGACAAGGAAACGCACCAGCTTTTTCTCGAGCCCGAGGGCCTGAACACGCACGAAATCTACGTCAACGGCATGAGCACTTCCCTGCCCATCGAGGTGCAGCTGGCCATCATCAAGTCGGTGCCGGGGCTGGAGACGGCGGAGATGCTGCGCCCGGGGTACGCCATCGAGTACGACTCCATTGACCCGACGGAACTCGAGCGCACGCTGGAAGCGAAGAAAATGGAGCGCCTGTTCCTGGCCGGGCAAATCAACGGCACCAGCGGCTACGAAGAGGCGGCGTGCCAGGGCATCATGGCGGGCATTAACGCGGCGCTGAAGGTGAAGGGCGAACCGGCGCTCACCCTGGACCGTACCGAGGGGTACACCGCCATCCTGATTGACGACCTGATCAGCAAGGGCACCAACGAGCCTTACCGCATGTTCACCTCGCGGGCGGAGTTCCGGCTGCATTTGCGAATTGACAACGCCGACCGGCGGCTGACCCCGCATGGACGCCGGGTGGGGCTGATTTCCGACGCTACCTGGGCAGATTATGTTGCGAAACAGGAGCGCATGGCTGCGCTGAAGCAACTGCTGGAGACAACACGGGTGAACGGGCTCGCAGGCGGATTGGCGGAAAAGGTAGGCAACGTGGCGGGAGCCACCTATGCCCAGCTGCTCAAGCGGCCGGAAGTGGACATCGTGGAGCTGGCGCCTGGGCTGAGCGAGCTGATGCCGGCATTCTTCGAAAATCGTGCGGGCGAGCGCAGCTCGCCTTTGCCTTGCTCGGTACGCAATGAGTTGAAGTCGGTGGAAACTGAAATCAAGTACGCGGGCTACCTGGAGCAGCAGCAACGCTCGATCGAGCGCCTGAAGAAGGCCGAGCAGCGCGCGATTCCGGAGTGGTTCGACTACAAGAACGTGAGCGGACTTTCGCGCGAGATGCAGGAAAAGCTGCAGCGGGTGCGGCCGCGCACGCTGGGCCAGGCCAGCCGCATTCCCGGG
This sequence comes from Terriglobales bacterium, assembly GCA_035496015.1. Lineage (GTDB taxonomy): Bacteria > Acidobacteriota > Terriglobia > Terriglobales > Acidobacteriaceae > JAICWP01. The sequence goes on from DATJFA010000241.1 coordinate 2,725, forward strand.
GTCACGCCGGCAGCGGTGTCGCTGGTCAACGTGTACATTGAAATTCAGGCGCGGCGGGGGCCGAGTTCGTTGCCGGCCTGAGAGCCAGCCGAGCTGCGCTCGACCGCACGGGCTATCTGACTTAAGCGAGAGCGACGGTTCGCCAAGCAGTTCCTCGCGCCGGCCGCAGGCAATCTGGCACATCCGTGCCATTCCCACTCAGCATCGAAGGGACTAGTCTCCGGCATGGAGGCAGAGAAGATGAAACGAGCAGGAGAGCAAGTTCGGCAAAGCGGCCTGTACCGAGTGAGCCACCGGGCACACCGGGCGGCGCATAGCTCCATTCTCTGGGAAGGCGAAACTTTCCCCACTTGCCGCATTTGCGGAGAAGCGGTGAGCTTCCAATTCCTGCAACCGGTGCCCGAAGCGGAAGAATTTGAGCACGTCGGCTACGACGGTGATTTCCTCGATTCGGTTCTTGGAGGCTGGGAAAGGGACGTCACCCGGCTGATGGCCTGAAGCGAGCCGGCTCAGGCATCTTCTCTACCCTTCCGGCCCACCAGCTGCTCGATTCTACGCAATAGCACATCCGGACTGCGGGTTTTGCTTACCCAGCCATCCACCAAGCCATTAAGATTCTCCGGAAAATTGGAGCTGAAGGAGATAACCACCAGGCGTAGGTTTGGTTTGTTCTTTTTGATGGCCGCGGCGACCCGTTGCGCATCGGAGGCGCTGTAGTCGAGTACTGCCAGGTCAACCGGCTGGGTGCGCAGGAGGTCAACGGCCGCGTGCTCGCCGGCGGCGGTCAGCACGCGATAACCCTCATGCTCCAGCAGCAAGCGGCGGACATGCAGCACGATTTCCTGGTCGCTGACGCAGAGAATGGTCTTGGCGGTAGCGATAGCCAGCCTCCCACGTGCGTGTTAAGAGCGTACCCGCACGCGCCTTCACTCGCAATACTGTTGAGCGGAATACCTACGGCGTTGCTTCCTCCGTAGACGAAGCGACGACTGCCCCGACCTCGGCCAGCGCCCGCAGAGTCTGCTGGACGAGGGCGGCAGAGAGCGAAGTCGTGGCCGAAATCTGCGCTGGACTGCGCCGGCCATCGGCGGCGTGGAAGACCGCGGTGGTAGCCTCGTCCACTTCAACTACATAGATGCGGCCCAGGTGGGTACGGGAAAACAGAAGCGTGACTTCGCGGCGCAGCTCCTGGCCAGTGGGTTCGGCCGATTTCAGGCGCAGCAGGAGATTTGGCAAGTCCCAGGAAAAAGTGTAACAGCGCGCGCTGGCGCTGGGCCGGGGGAATTCGGTGGCACTCGTGTTTTCGCTGGTGGCGGCCTGGAGAAAGAACAGCCGCTCGTATTCGAGCAGGTCGTTCCACCAGGGACCGGGGGCCGGCAGCGCCCTGAAATGCTCCACCAGCAGATCTCCAACAGTCTCAGCCGCCCGCAGCGAACCAAGCACGCAGTCATCCAGAAAAGCGTCGAAGGCAGGGGTATCCACGAAGGCCTCGGGGGAAGCTCCGAAGCGGCGTGAATAGCGGAAGGAGCGGGCCAGGCGGTCGCGATAGTAGCGGCGTGCCAGGAAGCGGGCAAATCGGCTCGCGCGCTGCGCCTGGTCGGGCGGTAGAGGTAATCCAGCGGAGCTGCGGCGAACTGTCGCATCGGCAAGATAGGTAATTACCTTATCCTGCAGGTCGCGGTCGGATTGGGAGCGGGCCTCAGACATGCAGGTTGCTTAAACTCCGAAAGCGGCGCGCGTGGCCTCGACGGCTCGCAGAAGAACGTCGGCGGTCAAGCTGGGCGCGAATGCGTCGAAAGTAACGGCGCGCAATCCGGGAGCACGCTCCGCCACCCACAGCGCCAGATCCAGGATTTCTTGTGTGGGCGGAGTGGGCGCAATCCACGGCCCTTCCAGGTCGCGGTCCTCCTCCACTCCGGCTACGTGCAGTTCCACTACTTTCTCCAGAGGGAAATCCGCCAGGTACGCGCGCGGGTTGCGGCCTGAATAATGAGCGGCCAGCCAGATGTGGGGCAGGTCGAGCAGCAACCCGCAACCGGTCTGGTCGAAGAAGCGCCGCAAGAACTCGGCTTCGGTCATCTGCGCGTAGTCGAGCGCGAAGAAGCCGGGAATGTTCTCCATCACCAGGGGCGCCTCCACGGCGTCGCGCAGGACGCGGGCATTGGCCACAAAGCGGCTGAGAAACTCCTCGGTATAGAGCGGCGGGAAAACGTAGTCCAGGGTGCGGCCGCCGTCCTGAGTGTGCAGGCACTGAAAATGTTCCGCCACCCATGGTCCGCGATAAGTTTCCTGCAGGTGACGCGCGCGCGCCAGAGCGTGGTCGCTGAGCGGGTCAGAAAGCTGGCCAAGGTAGTCGTGGAGCAGCAGGGGGAAGCGGTCGCGAATGCACGGGAATGCCGCGTCGTCAGCGGCGGGAGGGTCGGCCATAGACAAATGGTCCACCACGCCGGCAGCCCGCAACAGCGGCTCGGCCAGGTGGGGATTGTAGAATGCGCCGATGGAG
>DATJFA010000242.1:0-2430 GCA_035496015.1 Terriglobales bacterium
TGGAGTTCCTCAAGGAAATTGTTAACAAGATATGGAAAGTGCTGGTGGACGCTGAACATTACGCTCAGGAACTATTTCCGCAGCTGCGGACCAGCAGGTACCCCAGTTTGCCGGAGAAGCTCACCTTCCTGCATGCCGAGGAGATCCTCGACATGTATCCCGACCTGCCGCGCAAGCAGCGCGAGACCCGAGTGCTGCAGGAGTATCCGGCGATCTTCATTGTGGGCATTGGATGGCCGCTGGGCGACGGCTACCCGCATGAGAATCGCGCCGCCGATTACGACGACTGGGTGACCGAAACCTGCTCCCCGGACGGGCGCCCCTTGCACGGGCTCAATGGCGACATCCTGGTCTGGAACCCGGTCACCCGGCGCCGCCATGAGTTGACCTCCATGGGCATCCGCGTGAACGCCGACTCGCTGCGCAAGCAGCTGGGCATGGCAGGACAGATGGATTTCCTGAAGTTCCCATATCACCAGGCGATTCTGAACAGCCTAATTCCACTCAGCATCGGCGGCGGCGTGGGACAGGCGCGCACCCTGATGCTGCTGCTGCGAAAAGCTCATCTGGGCGAGGTGACGGTGAGCGTCTGGCCGAAAATTCTGAAGGACATTTGTGCCCGCAAGAATATTTTCGTGCTGGAGTAGACCTTTAAGCCTGTCGTTCTGAGCGCGGCAGAACAATGCGCTTGCGAATCGCTCCGCGGAGTCGCAGGACCTCTGCGCCTGGCGGTCACCCTCTGCTCTGACAATTTTTGCGAACACCGCGCTGGCGCTGTGCATTCCGGAAATATTTTTCTCCGCCCCAATCCAGAGTTGGGCATCCGCCTCCACCACCGCACTGTCTAAGCGTTTGGAAACTGTATGCGCGCCATCGTCGAAACTCTCCGACCCGCCCAGGACGAGGCGGCCTGGGACCTGTTTGTCTTTCGCAAAGCCCGCGAGACACTGCGCAGCGAACCTCTCAGGCAACAGCTGCTCACCCAACTCCGTGCTGCTCTAGTACGCAACGACCGCGACGGCCTGCTGAATTGCCTGATTCGGGCAGGTGAGCTGGAATGCGCTCTCGCCGATATCGGCAGCCCTGAGCTATCGCTCGCCTCGCAAGCCGTAGACGCGCTTGCCACCCTCACCCTGGGACCTGAATTCCGAGCGCCGGCCCTGGACGTCATGGCGGTTCTCGAGCGCCTGCAATTGCCGGGCACCGTTTCTCTTTCGCACGCGGAAGGGTTTTCCTACTACGGCCTCCATCCTTTGGACTTCTGGGATCTGGCACAGCAGATCAGGCGGGAAGGGCCCTCCGCTGGCGTTCTTGGTGTGCGCAGCATCGGCACAACCCTGAGCAGCATTGTGTGCCGCGCGCTTCACTGCCGCGGCCGGGAGGCGGAGCGCCTCACCGTGCGTCCCGACGGGCCGCCCTACCATCGCACTCTGGAGTTCACACCCGAACAGCTGCAATGGGTGCGCGAGCACCTGGGACGCGGCTCTGACTTCATTGTGGTGGATGAAGGTCCGGGCTTCAGCGGCTCCAGCTTCACCGCTGTGGGACGTGCCCTCCGCCAGGCCGGGGTGCCTAACCGGCAGATCCTCTTTATGGGCAGCCGCAGCCCTGAATCCACCGAACTGCGCTCGCGCTTCGATCCTGAGTGGAACACCTTCCGCTTCTGCTCCGTGGTTCAGGGCACACGTGTTCCAGCTGCCGCGAAGGTTTACTGTGCCGGCGGCTTCTGGCGGCAGAGCCGGTTTGCCAACCAGCAGGACTGGCCGGCCTGCTGGACGCAACTGGAGCGCAATAAGTATTTCTCCGCCGATGGCCGCAGTCTCTTCAAATTTGAGGGCTTCGGGCGTTATGGAGAAACTGTTCTGGAGAGGGCTCAGCAACTGGCGCAAGCGGCTTTCGGGCCCCAGGTGCTCGGTTACGACAACGGCTTCGTCGAGTACGCGACGGTTGGCGGACAGCCGATGACGGCGGCTTCAGCCGATCCCGCAGGACTCGAACGCTTGGCGGAGTATTGCGGCCTTCGAGCGGCTACTCAGGAGGCCTCGGCGCCCGGGCCGGTCAGCCTGGAGTCCATGCTGCAGCATAATCTGCGGGTGGAGTTTGGACTGGAGCACTACCGTCTGGAACTGCCGCTGGAAAGGCTGGTAATTACCGATAGCCGCATGATGCCGCACGAGTGGATCGCCGGCGCCGAACGAATGATGAAAACTGACGCCGCCAGCCATGGCGATGATCATCTTTTTCCCGGGCCCACGGACATTGCCTGGGATTTGGCCGGCGTGATTGCGGAATGGGATTTGGAGGGTAGCCGCCAGGATTTCTTAATCGCTGAATACCAGCGGCGTTCGGGCGACAACGCCACCTCGAGGCTGCCGGCGTACCTGCTCGCCTATTCGGTGTTTCGCATGGCATGCTGCCGGATGGGCGCAG
>DATJFA010000243.1:0-7983 GCA_035496015.1 Terriglobales bacterium
CGACTTACCCAGATCGAGGCGCGATCCACATTGATCGTAGCGTCGAAAATGGATGCCGCCGCGATCGCATTCCCGCTGTCATCCACTGCCAGGTCAAAGCTGGTATACGAGGAGGACAGAGTCGAGGTGTAGAGGATGCTCTGCGCCGTGGTCCAGGTCTGGGCGGAAAGCTGGCGCACGGCCTCGATGCCGTAGCCGCTGTAGATGACAGTGGCGAGGCCATTCGCATCCAGCGCCACTTGCGGGTACTGCACGTATCCGATGCTGGAAGGAATGGTTTCAGAGATCGTCATGGGCGCGCTCCAGTTGCCCGTTGGGCCGCTGCGGAAAACGTACTGGGCGTAAGTTCCGCTCAGATAAGCCGAATAGGGCGAAATCGAGTAAACCACCGCGGCATCGCCGCGGGCGTTCTCCGCAAGGCTGGGATAGAGTCCGTCCTCGGGGCCGTTGAGGGTTGCCGCTGCCGACCAGGATTGGCCTTTCAACTGCGTGGCGGCTTGCACCAGGTGGCGAGTGCCATCCCAGTTGAGCCATACCGCAGTGACGTTGCCGGAAGAGTCTACCGCCACGGGAACGAACTCCGTCATGGAAACACCACCTACGCTCGGGTACGCTAGTGTGGTAGTGGTCCAGGTGGTCGAACCCGCAGGCTTGACGGCTACCTGAACTTGCTTGACTCCGGTTGAGTCCTGATAGGTCCAACTGACCGCCATGGTCCCATCTGCGCCGATAGCCACCCTGGGCGACATGGAGAATCCGACGGTGCCGGAAATCGTGAAAGGCGCGCCCCACTTGCCGCCCGACTGCACGGCGGCGCCGATGCTGGCGGCTCCGCTGCCGCTATAGCTGAACTGGTCCCACGCCGCGATCGCCTGACCGTTGGCATTTACAGCTACATCGTGCAACTGCGAACCGCGCGTGGGATCGGGCTGCAACAGCGGCGAGATCGCCACCGCGCCTGACCAGTTGGTGGAGGGCTGCTTTGCTGCCCTCGCCCAACCAGCAAAAATAGCTGCCAGTACAATTGCCGCCCCGAACGTTGCCACTGCTCGTGAATAGCTTCTCATATGGTTTCCCCTGGGAACCTGCTTGCGACGACAGAACAAGGGGGGCACATTCCTTTTGCCGCGTGGTTCTGGGTCGGGTGGTGGATTGTTTGTTCGGCAATCCTCGGCGGGCCTTAGCCCCCACGAGGACCGCACCCTCTGCGCCTAAGCTTCGAAAATTAGGTCGTGAATCGTGAATACCACTTTCCTGGCCGCACGTCAGTGATGTAGTCCTGCTTTTGTCTTGCTGGGGAGATTCCCATAATGGAACCAGGCAGGCGCAGGGTGATGACCAAGAGAGGCCCAGTGGGATTTCGGCGATTGCAAGCCGCAACTTAGTTGCGACTCTTTTATTTCGGAACAATAGAGGGAAAAGCTAAGACGCGCGCGCATTCACGCGGGTGAACAGTCGAATTACGCTGAATGTCATCCTGAGTGCAGCCGGACCATTCGCTTGCGAATGGTCCGGCGGAATCGAAGGACCCCTGCAAGGTTTTCGCTCGTCACAACTGTTCCAGGGAGTTCTCACATTCTCGTCCGTGGCAGAAATTCCTTTAAACCGTTTCGTATGTCCACAAGCGCAGGGTCTTTCGACTCGGGCATGCGCCCTCGCTCAAGATGACAGTCAGAAGGTTTATGCAAGATGCCAGTCAGGAGGTTTGTCGAAAGACCCGTTCAGAGGTTATTCGACCTGTCTGTTCTTTCGCTCCCGCTGCACGCGTTTGGCGAGCAGGGCCTTGGCTTTTTCCAGTTCGGCTCGCCGTTCGCGGCTGTTAAATCTTCAATCGTCAATTCTCGCTATCTCCAACCCTGCGGAAAAGGCCCCCTTTTCTGCCTCATTGCCTCCGCTTCGCCGGTGGAGGATAATTTAATCTCACGACAACCGGCTCAGCGGTCGGCGGTCGTTAAGCGCCGAGCTGTGAACCTGCCCAACTACATCACGCTGACCCGCATCTTCAGTGTCCCGGTGCTCATCTGGATACTGTCCAGCAGCCGCTTCAGCAGCGCTCACGGCGAAAAGGAGCTCCTGGCCTCGGCCCTGTTTATCGCTGCCTCGCTCACCGACATGGCCGACGGCTACCTCGCCCGCCATCGCGGTCAGATCACCACCCTGGGCATGCTGCTGGATCCCCTGGCTGACAAGCTGCTGGTGGCCGCGGCTTTCGTCACTCTGGTGCAGTTCAATCCGCGTGTAGTGCCCGCATGGATGGCGGTTGTCATCATCGGGCGCGAATTTCTGGTCAGCGGCCTGCGTTCCATCGCCGCCACCGAAGGCTTCACCATCGCGGCCAGCGATCTGGGCAAATTCAAGATGGTGGTGCAGATCGTCGCCGTGGTGGCAGCCATTCTCGACCACCATTGGATGGAGTGGCCGCTGGTGCGCGGCTGGTTTCTGCCCATCCACGTAATCGCTTTTGTGGCCATCTGGTTCATGGTGGTGTTGTCGCTGGTTTCCGCCATTGATTACTTCGCCGCGTTCTGGTCAAAAATTGACCGCCACGTGGTCAAGAGGAGACGGCGCGCGTTCGTGCTCACCCGCCGCCGTAGCAAGAGCGATGTGCCCGCTACCCAATAGCTCGTCTGGCGCCGGTTCACCCGCCTCCAGCCCCGCGCATCCGGACTCAGTGGGCTCTGCCGGCGAGTATTCTCCGGATGAACGCGAGCTGCTTCTCCATCTGGCTCATCAGGCTGTTGAGAGCGCGCTGGAGGAGCGCGAACCGGCGCTGCCCACCATCCCCGAACACCTGAAACAGCAGCGCGGCGCCTTCACCACCCTTTACCTGGAAGGCGACGTTCGCGGCTGCGTGGGCTACGTCTTTGCCGTGGCCCCGCTGTTCCAAACTGTAATTGAGACCGCGCGCGCCGCCGCCTTCCAGGATATGCGCTTCCTTCCCGTTACCCGCGAAGAAGCCGCTCAACTGCGCATTTCCATCAGCGTGCTTTCGCCGCTCTTCCCCATCAAGGCGGAGGAATTGGAGCTGGGCAAACATGGCCTGCTCATCAGCCAGGGCAACCGCCGTGGCCTGCTGCTGCCCCAGGTGCCTGCCGAGCACGGTTGGGACCGCAAGACCTTTCTGGAGCAGACCTGCCGCAAGGCCGGCCTGGCGCCGGATGCGTGGGAGCACGGCGCCACGCTGGAAGCCTTCACTGCCGAAATTTTCGGCGAAGGCGTCTTATAGCTTTCCGCCAGCAACAAAAAAGCGCGGGCCGCAGCCCGCGCCTGAAAAAGCGCTGCATCTACTTCACGGTAATTGACTGTACGGGCGCCTCCGCGCTGGCGGCTTGAGCTGCCGGCGCCGCCGGCTCCAGCTCCACCTCATCGCCTACGTGCACATCCTCCAGTGAGAACGTCACCATGGCCGTGGCGCTGCTCGGCGTGGTGCTCAGCACAATCAGCTCGCCCAGCGAACGCCGGGGCATGTCCTTTACCTCAATGCTGGGACCTTTATGGCGCCAGTTGTACCAGGAGTGGCCGATGGTGGGCGAATTTTTCTGCGTATCCTCCATCACCGTGGCCTGGAAGGAGAGCGAGTCTACGGGATCGTTCAAATCGTCTTGATAGGTGCGCACAATTCGAAAATAGTCGCCCACCTTTACTCCCTGGTTAGAACCCACCGTCAAGTACGCTTCTGCTCCCGTCGCCAGCTGCCCATCAAAATCTTTGGCCATCACGATCCGGCCGTGGGTTTTGCCGTTGGATGGAGCATAAACGTCAAAGCTCAGCGGCTGGCGGTAGGTCATCTGCTGGTGCTGAATGAAGGGTATCGCCAGGTCACCGGGTACCACCGGCTCACAGGCGAAATCCAACTGAGCAATGGCCATTCCCTGCCGCGTATCCACCACGTGCCCTTGCGCCAGTTCGGCATAAGGCTGGCCAGTAGCCGCAATCAGCTTGCGCTGCCCGGTGAAGTACTCATATTCGTTGGGATCGCGCAGCGCGCGCACAAACGTGAGCCGCGCGCCTTCTTTGTATTGCTGGCTGCTCAGGTAGACTACCTCGCCGGAAACGAACTTGGTCTCATGGGGGGAGTTCAAACCGCCGGCTACGATGGTTGAATCGGGTACCGCCTGCTGGGTCAGGAAGCCGGCGCAATTGAGATCGGCATAAGTCGGCACCACCACCCGCTCCACGGGGCGCGTCACCGGCGTTACCGTTGCCACTTCCTGAATGGATGTCTCGTTCTCCCGGCTGACGTCCAGAGCCTCCTGGCCCAGCGCCATCCCAGTGAAGAACACCAGGGCTAGCGCAACGCTCGCTCTCCTCATATCTCCTCCCCCAAACCGCTCCTGGCCTGCGCGGCCAGGTCGAACCGCCGCGGGCGCACTCCCACCACGCGCACGCAAGTAGCGGCTCAATTTCGGACGGTACCAAGGGGGGTAGCCAGGGTCAAGGTTACGCAGGTGTTATCGCCTCAAGGGAGCCCCATTGCGGCCGTTTTTCGCAGCCCCGCTCACTGCCGCAATTCTGTTGCATATCACTGCCTCCGGCCTGTAATATCGCGCCCGAAATTGCTTCCATGATTGCGGCGCAATCCACTTACGTGCCTCGGCTTCTGCCGTTGCGCATGCCCAGGCTTTGCGTCGCCGTAACCGGCGCCGACGCCGCCGAAATGATCGCCAGGGCGGAGTCGCTGGCCCGCGATAACCCATTGCTGGAATTGAGGTTAGATTACCTTTCCGAGCCCGCTTCCGCGCTCCCTAAAATCAAGCCGCTGCTGGAATCGCAACCCGGACTCATGGTCATAGCCACCTGCCGCCGGGCGGCTAACGGGGGCAGATTCCGCGGCTCGGTGGAACGCCAGTTAGCCGTCCTGAGCAAGGCAGCCGCCAGCGGCTGCCAGATTGTGGATGTGGAGCTGCAAAGCGCCCAGGCCGCCCGCCGGGCTGACCTGCAGCGGCTGCGCAACCGTGCCGCCCTAATCCTTTCGTTTCATGACTTTCGTGCCACGCGCAAGCTGGATGAGACTTTTCAGAAGATGACCGTCTATCCAGCCGAATTTTACAAACTGGTAACCACCGCCACCAGCCTCTATGACAACGTAGTTATGATGAAGTTCCTGGAGCGCAAGGGCCAGCAGTATTCCATCGTGGGACTGTGCATGGGCGAGCAAGGCATCATCAGCCGCGTGCTGGGGGTGCGCGCCGGCAGCGCTTTCACCTTTGCCGCTTCCGGACCCGGAGAAGAAACGGCCCCGGGCCAGATCTCTGCCCGCGCCCTGCGCGACACTTACCGCATTGAGCAGGTGGATGCCGCAACCCGTGTTTATGGGGTGGCCGGGGACCCCGTAGCCCACTCGCTTTCCCCCCGCGTAATGAACGCCGGGTTCCGCCGCGAAAATGTGAACGCCGTCTATTTGGCGCTGCACGCCAAGACGTTGGAGGACCTGCTGGATTGCGTGCGCGACATACCACTTCACGGGCTCAGCATCACGATGCCGTACAAAGAGCCCATAGTAAAGCACCTGGACAATTGCGACTCCCACACTACGCGGGTGGGCGCATGCAACACCGTGGTGCGCGGACCCGATGGCAAGCTTTACGGCTTCAATACCGACGTCGCGGGCGTGCTTCGTCCGCTGGAGCAACGCCTGCCGCTGGAGAACGCCAAGGTGCTGGTGTTAGGTGCAGGCGGTGCGGCGCGCGCCGCCGTTTTTGGCCTGAAGGAACGGGGCGCAGAGGTTTACATCCTCAACCGGACTCCGGCTCCAGCTCAGAAATTGGCCCGCCAGGCGCATGCCCGCCTGGCTCGCCGGCCCGACCTGAAGAAGATGAGCTTCGATGTAATCATTAACGCCACCCCTATGGGCATGGGCGCCTCCAAGGATTGCCCACTGGCGGAAAGTGAGATCAATAGCCGCTACCTGATGGAAATGGTGTATTTCCCGGCCGAGACCCGGCTGGTCAAAATGGCGCGTGCCAAGGGAGTGCAGATCATTGCCGGGGCGGAGATGTTCGTGCACCAGGCCGCGCGTCAATTCGAGATTTGGACGGGCAAACCCGCTCCGCTGGAAGATATGCAGCGAGTCGTGGCCCGCGGCATTCAGGAAGCGGCCGCGGCCCACGACGAAAAGCCGGCAAACAAGAGCTAGCCCACCTGAGGGCAATTCGGAGGCCGAGTTTTTCCCGTCCACGGAAAATTCTGACCAGGTTCCGCTTGCTGCGACAGTTTTTGCGCTCCGGTGCTCGGAAATGCTTGCAGGATTTTGTGGATACGGAAATTATGCTTTTTGGAAGATAGTCCCAGTTACCCTTTCCGGCACACCAGATCTCGCGACCTTACTTGATTTTCGCAATCTCTGGTCGGACCAGCGTACAGGAACTAGTTGATATTTTATCCTGAAACGTTCTAAGATGAAGCTTGGACGCGGTAAGCGTCCAGTCTCGTCGTAGTACCTGGCGCTGTTTTCCCGGATTCGATCGCACGATATTCCGTCATTTCGCCTTGCCAGAGTCCGCTTCCTGCTTTGGCCGCGCAGCTGGAGATACTAAGATGGCCTGGTACGCATACTGCCTCACCGAACAGCAAAACCACAATGGCGCCCGCACCCGGCGCCCTTTTATTTTGGACGGTCTAAGTGGAGTGGACGGCGCTCCCGTCCTCAGCTATCCCAGCGGTGAGTTCGCTGTGGTGGTCAGCGAGTACGCGCATGCCGGCGAACTGGAAAAGAAAGCCATTCTGGAGCATGCGCGCGTGGTCAGCGCCTGTTTCCGCACCATGACCGTGTTGCCCTTCCGTTTCGGGACCATCTTCGAAACCGACGATGCCCTGCGCCAGGCGGTGCGTTCCAACCGCCGTACCTTTGGCGAAACCGTGCAGCGCCTGCGCGGCAAGGCCGAAATGCACCTTAAAGTCGTGATTCACGACGGCTCCTTGCGCGAGGTCATGACCGATATTGAGTTGCCGGCCACAGTGGGCGGCGAGTACCTTTCCAAGCTGCGTGTCCAGGCCGCCCGCGAGCGCGAGCGCCAGACCAAGGCCCGCGCCCTGTCGGTCCAGGTTCACCGCCTCTTTAACCCCCTGGACGAGGAGATCACCTGCAAGAAGGTAGACTCCGACGGCATGCTGATTGACATTGCCCACCTCATTGAGCACAAATCGGTGGACAAGTATCAGAACCGCTATACCATGGCGGCCAAACAGCTGAAAAATTGTGAAATCCTGATCAGCGGCCCCTGGCCGCCGTATCACTTTTTGCCTGGTAAATTGCGCACCGTTGCGGGCAACAGTTAGACGCCAGCCACCCAGGCAGCATCCAACGGGGCAGCAGGTCAGCACCGTTCCCGGCCTATGGTTGCGACTACCGCCAAGATCCTGATCGTAGATGACGAACCGGGCGTTCTGCTGACCACCCGCGCCATCCTGCAGCAGGAGGGCTATGACGTTGAGGCCGCCGGCAGCGGCCAGGATGCCGTCGAGGCCATTCGCCAGCGCCACTACGATCTGGTCCTGACCGACCTCAAAATGCCTGGCGTGGATGGCCTGGACGTCCTGGCCGAGGTCCGCAAGCGCTCTCCTCTTACCGTCACCGTCATGATGACCGGCTACGGCTCGGTCGTTTCGGCACTGGATGCCGTCAAGCTGGGGGCTTACGAATACCTCCTCAAGCCCATAGAGGTGGAAGACCTCAAGCAGGCGGTGCGCCGCTCCCTGGAGCGCAAGCGTCTCTCCGAAATTGACACCCTGTACCGCATCAGTTGGACGGTTACTCAATCTCAGGATCCGGCCACCATGGCCAGCGAGATATCCGATGCCGTGCGCGGAGTTCTGGGGGTGGATTACGCTTGCCTGCTCACGCCCGGAGATGGCAGTTGGAAGGGCAATGGCTCACCCGCCCTTGGCCAGGCCCTCGATTCCCTGTCTCTGCGCCGGGCCCTCCAGCGGGGCTTGATCGTCACCGACCAGGAACACGACGACGCGGCAAGCGCCTGGGCGCAG
>DATJFA010000244.1:0-21523 GCA_035496015.1 Terriglobales bacterium
CTCACATCTATATTCCTTTCCTGCAACTGAGCGATTCCCTGACTGCCGACAACGTGGTGGGGGAGGCCCGCTCCATGAACCTTGCCCTGCGGGTGGCAGGCGATCCGGCCGCGTTGGCGTCGGCGGTGGTCGCCCGGGTGCTCTCTATCGACCCCGACGTGGCGGTGGCCAACCTTGCCACTATGCCGCAGGTGGTCAGTTCCTCGCTGGCCGGGCCCAGGTTCAATACTTCCTTGCTCAGCCTGTTTGCGGGGTTCGCGCTCTTTTTGTCGGCCATTGGTATCTATGGGGTGCTGGCTTATGCCGTCAGCCAGCAGCGGCACGAAATCGGCATTCGCATGGCGCTGGGCGCGCGTCCGCGGCACGTCTTGCGCTTTGTGCTGGCCTGGGGAACGCGCCTGGCCTGCCTGGGGGTGGTGTTTGGGATTCTCACAGCCTTCGCGCTCACCCGCCTGATGAAGGGTCTGCTTTACGGCGTGGGCGCCACCGACCCTCTCACCTTTGCCGGAGTCACGCTGCTCCTCCTCGGCGTTGCCTTGCTCGCCTCCTACAGTCCCGCCCGCCGCGCCACCAAAGTGGATCCCATGGTCGCCCTGCGCTGCGAGTAAAACTGAGTTAGTCTCCCGCGTGCATGCGCACTTCGAACACAGTAGGAAGCTGGTCTGACTCGTTCCGCACAAAGCTGCGCACCAGTTCAGTCCGGGAGAAATGGCCAAGGCTCAGCAGGCGAATGCATTCGTCGGTGGCGCAACTTTCCCAAGACGAGCGCTTTCCCCAGGGGAAGCAACTTGCCTCAATGGCGCGCAACGGCAGCTCCTCGCGCAAGCCGGCCTCGATCTGCTGGCGCAGCCATCGCATGTATTCGAGTTTTTGTGCGATGGCGAGTATGGGATCTTCTCGAATCACAACACCCGGGAAATCGGGAATATCGCGCCGCAAGGTGTGGATGTGCCCGTGCCCTTCCACCAGAATCTCGATGTCGAGTTCCATCAGCCGCTCCAGGCTGGCGAGCCACTTGCGGCTGTCCACATCCGGGTTGGGGGTGGCGAAATAGCTCCCCATGAAAGCGTCGCCCCCCAGCAGCAGCTTCTCTTTGGGATCGTAGAAAACCACGTGATCATCGCAATGGCCGGGCGTGAAAATGACCTGAAGATGCCCGCAGGCGGTCTCCAGCGTTTCGCCCAGAATTTCGAACGGCGGCTTCAGGTCCGGCGGCTGGCCAATAATAGCCGCTCGCACCCAGGGCAGCTTCTTAAATGGCGTGAGAAAGCGTGCCGTCATCTCTGAAACGTAAAGAGGCGCGTCGGCAACGTTGGCCAGCCAGTTCAAATTGCCTACATGCTCCTCATGCGCGTGCGTGGCGGCCACCTTGGCGATTTTCGGCTTCAATTGCCGCAAGTGGCGTGCCAGTGAGCGCCGCATTTTGGGCGAGCCCGGGTCAACCGCGACTCCATCGTAGAGCACAGTGGTGAACAGTTCGCCGAAGAGGAGGGGAACCGTATTGGGCAGCACCCCGTTCAAAAACAGAATGGTGAGCTTGCCGTCCAGCAACACCACACGCTTGTGCCAGGTACGAACAAAAAGCCCAGTCCTTTGTGCCGCCGCCTTCACTCCCGCCCACACGACTAAGGGCAGGCGCATGAGAAATCCCAAGAAATAACAGGACCAGAACGCGCCCAGCCGTGCTTCCCGCCGCACTGCCTCTGGTCTGGCAACACGACAGGCGCCGCCACGGCATTTGCTGAGCGAATACCGGTTGGCGGCAACGAAGCCATATAAGAGCCGCCCAATGCTGCGAAATGGGAACACCTGCCCCAGGACGCCCACTAGCCACGTGGCGGGGCATAGTCGTGCCAGGCAGGCGACCGCATCCCAGCCGACATAAACCCGGCCTTGCGGCGTAACCACATGCAACTGCCGCAGGCAATCTTCCATGCTGGCGCGGGTACCGAGCGCCGCCAGCGCTTCAGAGCTCAAGGGAACGCAGCTGGTACGGCGCTTGCGATCCAGGATCCTCAACCAGGACACGCCCGCCTGGCACACCTCGCATTGCCCATCGTAGAGGACGGTGTAGGCCGCTCTGGCAGCGCTGCTAGCCGCGCTTTCTTGCGCGATTCCGGTCAGTGAAGAAGACGGCATTAGGGTTGTGCCCCATCTTAGGCCAGTTCTTAGGCGGCGAATAGCCGATTAACGCACAAGAATCGGACTGGCAAAATGAGACCTGGATCACGCCGCTCCGTGACACAAGTCACAGCCTAATGTTTGCCGCTGCGGATAATAGAGCCAGATGTGAGGAGAGGAAACAATGAGAAAGCAAGCGTTGCTGCTGATGGGGGCTGTCCTGTTGGCCATGCTGGCGCCCGTGGCTGCATTTGCCGCCGGCCAGGATTCTGCCGTGGTTACCTTCCGCCGTCCCACGCTGTTTCACAATGTGGTTCTGCAGGGCACTTACGTGATCGTGCATGACGATGCGGCCATGGCGACTTCCGATCAACCCTGCACGCATATTTACCGCTACGAGAGTGGCAAGGCAGGCGAAGAAGTGGCGGCCTTCCGCTGCCGTCCGACCCAGGCAGTGAAGGTGGACCGCACTCGTTTCTGGACCCGCCCCAGCGGCGGCATAGAGCGCGTGCTGCAGTTCCAGTTTGCCGGCCAAACCGAGGCGCACCAGGTTTTGTAGGTTTCCCCGGGGTCAGTTTGCAATAGGGCCAAATCATCGGACTAGATAATTGGGAGAGCGGCACTGTGGGGTGCCGCTCTCTTATTTTCAACTGGACCCGCGTGGCTCAGTTCGAGCAGAGCCCGTTGACCACCGGCTTCTTCCTCGGGGGCGGAAAAGTTGTGTCAATTCAAGCGCGCCCGGCATCCATATGCCAGCCCGAGTTAGGAGCAACACGCATGAGGAAGCCGCCCCGCCGTTTCTCCATGGTGACTATGGATGTTTTCTCCGCCAACCCCCTGGAGGGCAATCCCCTGGCCGTCTTCCCCGACGCGCGCGGCCTGAGCGACGCGGAAATGCAGGCAGTGGCCAAAGAGATGAACCTGTCGGAAACCACCTTCATTCTTCCTCGTGAGGCGGCGGTGGAGCGCGAGCGCGGGGTGCAGGTGCGCATCTTCACGGTGAGCGAGGAGTTGCCCTTTGCCGGTCATCCTACCCTGGGCACGGCCTTCGTATTGCGCGGCGCCGGTGGAGCGGAGGAGGTAGCTCTCGACCTGAAGGTAGGGAAAATTCCGGTGCGCTTTGAAGAGGGCAATGGCCAGCCAGTTTTTGGCGAGATGCGGCAGCGGGACCCTGAGCTGGGCGAGGTCCACGATCGGAAAGCCGTGGCGGCCGCGGCCGGGCTCAGCCCCGAGCAGATCGCCGACGATCTGCCCGTCCAGACCGTTTCCACCGGCATTGCTTTCGTCATCGTTCCCCTGCGCTCGCTGGCCACCATGCGCAACATGCGAGTGGATCTGCAACGCGCGGCAGAGTACCTGCAGCGGGGCGAGGGGAAATTCTTCTACTTCGTGTGCCGGGAAAAGGTGGACCCGTCTGCTCGCCTCCACGCCCGCATGTTTTTCTATAACGGCGAGGACCCGGCCACCGGTTCGGCGGCGGGCTGTGCTGCCGCCTGGATGGCGGCGCATGGCGTGGCCCATCCCGGCGAGCGCGTGCTCGTTGAGCAGGGAGTGGAAATGGGCCGGCCCAGCCGCATTTTTGTCCGCGCCGACAAGGATGGTAACCGGGTAGTCAATGTGCGCGTCGGTGGAAATGCGGTGGAAGTTTTGCGCGGTGAAGTTGTGCTGTGAAATGCGGCGCGAATTTTCTTCGCGCGGCAGGGAGTAAAATCGCGGATTTTTATTTCGCCGCGCCCGCGCGGAAAAAAAAATTCGTTTCACCTGCTATTGTCGTCTGCGCTACTTTACAAGAATGGTTCCCGCCTTTAGGATTCATTTCACCCGCAACAGCCAGGTTAGCAGTTACAACGATGTTCAGCCGGCCCGATGTTCTCCGTCAGCAATGACGCCGAGCGCCGATTCCGAATAGAGTTCAGACAGGATCATGAAGCCCAAACGGACCATTCTCTGCGTTGACGACAACGAACAGTCTCTCTCCATTCGCAAAGTGATGCTGGAAACGCGCGGCTATCGCGTCATTGCCTGTGGCAGCGCCGCGGAAGCCCTGGAACATTTCAGAAAAGGTGGGGTGGACCTGGTGCTGACTGACCTGGTGATGCCCGGCGTGGACGGAACCCGGCTGATTGACGAGGTCAAGAGCGTCTCTCCCGAAACCCCTACTATCCTGTTCTCGGGCAAAATCCGCATCTATGACCGGGACACGCGCGCCGACGTCTTTCTGCCTAAGGGCATGTATGCCCCGGCGGAACTGCTGGAGCGCATTCGCGTGCTCCTCATCCGCAAACGCGGCCCCAAGCGCCCGCTGCAGCGCCCGGTGGTGATGGCCGGCTAATTTAAGATTGACGATTGCTGATTTTCGATTGACGATTGGTTTGGACTAAGTGCGGCTTTCGACAAATCGTCAATCTTCAATTCCATGCTTCGCCTGCTCCTCAATTGGCTGCTGAGCGCGCTGGCTCTGCTGATCGTGGCCCACGTGGTGCCGGGTTTTCACGTCACCGGGTTTGGAGCGGCGCTGTGGGCGGTGATCGTCATTGGCCTGGTGAACGCCACCCTCGGGCTCTTCCTCAAAGTGGTTACCTTTCCCCTCACGATCCTCACCCTGGGCATCTTTTGGTTCATCATCAATGCCCTGATGCTGGAGCTGGCATCGGCCTTCGTCGCCGGCTTCCGCATCACCAGCTTTGGCGCCGCCTTCGTGGGCGCCATCGTGCTCATGTTGGTGAATATGTTTTTAAAGTGGCTGGTCCGCCCCGCCCCCCGGCAATACTAAGAAAACCAACTTCCGCCACCAAGGCACAGCCGACAAACTACTGCCGGTGCTCGATGCGGCGGAACGTCAGGTTAATGCGGGCCTGCGTCACCCGCGGCTCCTTGGGCACTTCGTGCTTGAAGTTCTTCTGCGTTTGGCCGGCCATGATAAGCAGGCTGCCGCCCGGCAGCAGTTCAGAAAACGCCACTTTCCCACCTTTAGCCCTCAGGCGGAAGCTTCGCGTGGCGCCCAGGCTCAGAGAGGCGATCACCGGCCCCATTTCCGGTTCGGCATCAGCGTGCAGGCCTACGCTATCGTTGCCGTCGCGGTATAGGTTGCACAACACGGCGTTGTAACCCAGCGCCGGCAACGACAAATTGGCATAAGCCTCGGCCGGCGTGGCGTCTTCAACCTGGCTTTTCAGACCAAGCAATTCTGTCAGCCAGGGCAGCGGCTGGTACTCGCGGCGGGAGTAGGTGTAGTGCGTTTCTGGATCGCCGTAGTACGCCTCATCGCGCGGAACGGGATATCCGAAGGAGGTTGTGCGTCTCTGCCAGGCGCACTTGTTCAGGAGGACTTGAAAAAGACGGCTGCCATCTTCCGGCGAAAGGAAGCACTCTTCATAATAGATTTCCCCACCCGGAATCGCGATCGTCTGCATGGCAGACCAACAGCCGCCAAGAGAGTTTAGGCGGCCTTCCTCTGCTCCGCCTTCTGGCGAGCCCAGCGGGCGCGCTGCGCGGCAGCAATCCGGCGGCGCGCGGCGGCGCTCATTATGCGCGGCCTGGCGGCCTGGCCGCGCTTCACCTTGGCCCAGCGTGCGCGTTGGGCTGCCGCCATTCGGGCGCGCGTAGCGGCCGAGAAGCGGCTTCGCCCCCCGCGATTGTTGCTGCGGCCATCAGCGTGACCGCCTCCCTCCAGATGCCTGAGAATACGGATTGCCTCATCCAACCTTTGAATATCACCTTCGGCACGGTCCCGTTCCGACCGCAACTGCGCAAGCACTCCACTCAAATTGGGCATGGGATCTCTTTCTGCAGCCTAGTCAGTTACGGCAAGGCCCTCGATTGTAGCAGGTATGCTCCTGGTGGCCGACGCCAAGAGGGAACTCGATTCGTCTGCAGGAGGAGCGCGAACCGGCGGGAATGCTGGGCGAGCCCGCTGGCACTCTCGATCGCAACTAGTGGGGAATACGCAGGACGCGGTTAGGGTTATACTCGAAGTCCACCAGGCCATCACGATAGTCAAGCTTCACGTCCAGCAACCGGAGCATGGCAAAGCCCAGGAATCCTGAAACCTCGGTTCCCGTATCGCGGCTCAGGGTGGAAAGGTCGAGAGTGACGATATTGGGATTGTTTTGCCGCAAATGTCCAAACTGAAGGATGGCCCTGTCCGCGCTATACACTTTCTTCACATACCCGTCCACGCCGCGGACCCGCAGGGTTTCATCCGCTCCCACTTTTGTGACCTGGCGGCCGGCTCGCACGGAAAGAATGTTGCTGAACGCGCCCGTATCCAGCCCGAACAGCATCGGGTTGGAATCGTTCACGCTGGTTTCGACCAGAATCATATGGCCAAAGCGGAATACTTTCGTCCAGTTGGACATTTCGGGTGCGACGTAACGATCTCGCGGTAAATACTGCGCCGCTTTGACGGGAGGAGGATTGTCCGTTTTCCCGCCTTGTTGCTCCGAGCCGCTCTCCTTTTGTTCAGCACGCGCCGGTTCCTCCCCTTCGCTGTTGAGCGAGGTGGGGGCAACTTCGTCTTCTGGCCGCTTAGGCAACGGAGCCAGATTAAGCCGCATTCCAGGCAGATCAAGATCCACCAGGTAGGCGCTGAAGACATCGGCGCCGATCAAGCCGTCTTCGTCGGCCACTGACCCTCTATCGGTCACGTACACTACGCAATCCTCGAAATCGAGTTGGCCGATTCGGATGTGGTCGGCCACCGCGCTATAGCCGCTGCGCAATCCCTGGTCGCCGATTCCCCCATAGTGCAGGGGGGAGATCCGGGTCAGGCCCGCTTTCTCCGCTACCTTGCGGCTCACAATAATGCCGCCCGCGCCCGTGTCCAGCTGCAGCCGGGCGTTGTGGGAGTTCAGCCGTACTGTAATGCCTATCCCGCGAATGTGTTGCGGATCCGTGTACATGGTTTGCAGTTTAGTCTGGGTGTGCTCCACTTTGCTGCTCAGGCGGCAGGCGTGGATCGGCTTATCCGCCGTCGCTTTCAGAAACTCCAAATATTCCTGCATCCACTTGGTTTCCCGCTCGTCGTCGGGATGCGGTCCTGCAAGATAGGCCTGCAGCGCTGCCAGCTTTTCTTTGCGTGACAGCATACCCATCCACGCCCTCTGGACCTCGATGTTCTGGGGAGCGATTTGATGGGCGCTCATCAGCTGATCATAGGCATGGCGATAGAGAGAGAATGAACGATAGATGCGCGCCAGCCCCAGGTAGGCCTTAACATCGTTGCGGTCGAGTTTTTTGGCGGCGAGATAGGAAACTTCGGCTTCCGCCAGTTCACCGCGGCGAAACTGCACATCGCCCTTTGCCGTCAGCAGCGCCGTCGACCCCGGCTGCGTCGCTAGGGCGGAGTTCACCGCTGCGAACGCTTCATCAACCTTCTGCTGCTGCAGCATCGCCCGCACCAGCCCGGCCTCTGCCGCTACCACGCCGGGGTTTTTCTCGAGAATGCTCTGATAGCCGGTCTCCGCCTCGGCGAACTTGCCCGCGCGATAAAGCTGGTCCGCGCCAGCCAAATCAAGATTGATGTCTACAGGCTTTGCATCATCCGCCCAAGCAAGCGCCAGCAGCAAGAGAAGGAAGCAGGCAACCGTTGGTAAGCGAAAAATGGAACGCCGCATCGGCTACTCCGGGCCTAGCGGCAGCAGAGTAGCACGATTTTTCAAGCATTAGAGGGCTTCCCCTGCTGAGCGTGCCGGAAGGGTTAACCTGAAACGGAACGGCCGGAAAGCGGCCCACGCCGCCTCCCGGCCTCGCGCTTACTGGCTTTGCACCTGGATATTGCCGCTGGTAATCGTTCCGGAATTGGAATACGAAAAATTCGGCCCGCTCACGTTGATGGAGAAGGTATCGTTGCCCGCTCCCGGATTGCCGTTGTCACACGCCTGCACCGTGTAGCTGTAACCCGGCTGCTTGTTGACCTTGGCGCTGCCGCTCACCGAGATGCAACTGCCGGAAAAGTTCACCGCGGGCACGGTAATGTTTGAGCTGCGCACATCCAGCGCGCCGCTGGGCGCTCCCGCATCCTGATAGGAAAGCGCGGCATTGGCCGGCTGATTTTGGGCCATCAGCCCGAAGCTGGCGCTGCTGCCCGCCTGCAGCGAGTTGATCTGGCCATGCCCGCTAACCTTCTCCTCACCCGGCGGAGGTGTCGCCGTGCCCGCGCAGCTGCCGGTGGTCGCAATCGCCGGATTGGCCGCCAGCTGGTACGTGAAATACGGCTGCCCGTTGCGGAACGACTGCGGGTCAGTGGAATTGCAGTGCCCCGGCGTTTGCGTAGTGCACACCGGGCTGACCACGTGATCGTCCGAAAAAGCGATATTGGCCCGGTGCTGCCCATCGAGCCCCACCTGGAAGAAGTCGCCCAGGTTGCGGTTGGCAGAACCGCCCAGGCCGCCGGTGGAAACCGTGCCCAGGTGAATGACGTGGTCGCTGGCCGTGTACTGCGTAAAGTTGGGCACCAGTTCGTGGCCATTTACCGTTTCCGCCAGGTAGACGTTCCACTGCGCCCAGCAGCTGTTCGTGCCATCAGAGCAGGTCGGCTCCATCACCGTGACATCATTAGAGTTCCCGGCTTTGTTGGCTCCGATCCACGTCACCACCACGTGCCCGTTGGCATCGGCCGCCACCCAGGGAAACACGTTGGCCTTCCCCACCGTGCCACCCGAGTTCACCCGCACCGGCGAAGTCCAGGTAGTCCCCTGGTCGGAAGAGGAGGAATAGTAAATATTCGTCTGGTCCGACCACACCGCGTACACATACCCAAATTTGTCGGTGGCCATGGCGGGAAAAATCTGATTCGTGCCATTGACCGCGCCGGGCGAACCCGCGGGGCTGGTGTAAACCTTGTGGTCGGTGAACAGAAACACCGGCAAACGCAGCTTGGCGCTGTCAGAAGCTGCTACGTACACGCTGCGCATGGGCTGACTCATAGCGTTTTCGGTGGCATTGTCGGGCGCCACAAATATGGAATACAAATTCCCGCCGCTGGAGCAGCTGCTCTGGTCAATGTGCAACTGGCCGGCGATGTTGCCGCTTCCCGCTCCGCCACCTGCCGTCGGAAACCTCTGCGGATCAATGGCTTCGCCAATACCGTCCACGTAGGTCAGGCCACCGTCGTTAGAGCGCTGCACGTCAATGTTGAACGTGGCTGCGTCGTGATAGCTCAGGTACACGGTTGCCGGCCCGATCGCGTCCTGCCACTGCCGGTCGTCGCCTGGAATCAATGCCGCTACCACATTGGGCGGATTGAAGAAGCTGTCGCCGCGGTTGCCGGAGCTGGTGGCGGTCACCCCGGGAGCGAGGCTCAGGCTGGTAACTGCCACATTAGGAATGCCTCCGCCAGGAGCGTTCACGGCGATATCGGCGTCGCCGCCGCCGGGCGCAAGCCCCAGGTTGGTGGCGCTGCCCACGTTATTGGCGCAGCCATTGCTCAGGATGCCGCAGTTATCTGGCTGACCCTCATATTTGAATGGCAAAGTTCCATCCGCGTTGGGAGGCCCATCGGCAGTGGCGAACCAGCGCCACAGGTCAATGCCGCCGGGAACGCCGCGGATGGAAACGCCGTAAACCGTTCCCTGTGAATCCACCCGCACTCCGGGCTCACTTCCTCCCACGATGAACGACAGCGGCCCCTGCGGGCCGCCGAGGGGCGCAAGCTGTGGCAAACAAAGATTTTGGTTGGGGCTGAAGATCCCATTTCCCGGCCCCACGTAAGGTGGAATGGCAGTGGTTGCCGGGCAGTTATGCTCTCCGGCAGGGGCTTGGGCGAACATCCGTGGGGCGGTAAATAACACCAGGGCCGCGATAAACGCAACCACAGGCCTTCTTGTCATGATGCGCTCCTTGCAATGATTCGAAAGGACTTCCCGTGGCGCGGGTAGTGATACGGTTGGGAGTAGATGTGGGATAATCAGAAACAGTTGTATCACTACTAACTTGCTTCCACCGGGCAGCCCGGCAATGACCGGCAGCCCACGGTGAAGGACTTTTGCTTGCCGTCTTCGACCAAGTCCCAGAAATCAACCAGCCGCCAGCGCATCGAGCAGGCGGCCAAGCACTTGTTCGCCAGGCACGGCTACGACTCCACTTCCACTGCCGCCATCGCCCGCCTGGCGCGCACCAGCGAATCGCAACTGCTCAAGCACTTCGGCAGCAAGCAAGGAGTGCTGGAAGCCATCCTGCAGGACGCCTGGAGCGGCATTAATCCCGCACTGCGGCTGGCCACCGAAAGCGTCGCCTCGGTGCAGGAGAAATTCCGCATCCTGGTGGACATGATGTTGACCTTTCTGGGCAAAGACCCGGAGATGCGCACGCTGCTGCTGTTTGAGGGCCGCCGCATCCGCCACGAGGGCGAGAGCGTGGTCCTGGTTCCCGGCTTCCTGGAGTTCGTCTCCATCGTGGACGGTATCCTGGAGCAATTGGCGCAGGATGGCGATCTCACCGTAAGCGTCCAAGCCTTGCGGTCGGCTCTCATGGGCGCCATCGAGGGCATGTTGCGCGACCGCATGCTGGCGCAATCCGCCGGCTATCCCGCGTCTTTCTCCGACTGGGACATGCGTACCATCGTTTTTCAGCTCCTCTCTGCCAGCACCAGGCACGGCCTGTAAGGTAAGCCGCCGTGATATGACACGCGGCACGCCGCCCCCGTTCCCACCTGAGCACCTCCCATGAAGCTGGATTGCTTATCCAAGGAGTGACCGTTATTTTTGCCGCATGCGCCGTCTCTTATTTCGGCAAATTGTGGAAGTTGTTTCGTTATGGCTGGTCCTGATGGCAACAGCACGGGCGCAATCGTCTGCCCCACAACTGGTGGTCCAACGTGCGGACACCGGCCTTTGCCGACAAGTTGCGTTCAGCCACGACGGGCGCCTGCTGGCCACTGACAACGAGGACGAAGTTCTCCTCTGGGAAGTGAGCACGGGCAAGCTGCTGAGCAGCATGCAGCCTTATCTCAGCCCCATGATTCGGCACCACCTGGACACCGGGGGCACGGAAGTGGGTGGGACGCGCGCCAAGGGCAAAATCGTATTCAGTCCTGACAACAAGTTCGTCGCCGTGTTGCCGGTGGATTTCGCGAACATCCTGAACTTTGGCTCACCGGGGGCGCCACCCTCAATATGGAACCTGGATAGCGGGCAGCCGCTAAGCACTGCACAATGGAACCTGGATGGGCCGATAGCGCGCAATCCCGACGCTCCTTCCACGCCGGAAGTCGAAACCTGGATGCTTTCCGGCAACCGGCAAAATGTGGCGCGGCTGCTGCAGAGCGGCATGCGGCTGCAGGCCATCAGCGCCGATGGCACCATCGGCGCTGCGCGCAATGCAGAACCACGGCAGCAGCAACATATCCAGCTGATTGACTTGAAAACCGGACGGGTGCTGCGGACCGTAGACGCAAACTTCGATGATGTGCTGGCCATGGTGTTAAGTCCGGATGGGCGCTACCTGGCCGCCCACTCCAGCGACCGCCGCTTCGTAACCGTGTGGGATACGGCATCCGGCGCTGAGTTGACCGAAATCAAGCAGAACGTTCAGTACCCCTCGGTGGGACAACTGGCCTTCAGTCCGGATGGCAGATGGCTGGCGGTGCGATATAGCGGCGAAATTGCACTGTTTGACACCACCGCCTGGAAGAAAACCAACTCTTTCGCCACCAGCGACGGGGAGGGCGACTATGGCGAGCTTGTTTTCAGTCCTGACGGCCGTGAGCTTGCCGTTGCCGGGCATGCAGTTCGCGTAGTAGACGCCGCGACCGGAAAGCTGCTGGCGACGGCATGCTCTTCCCCGCTGCATGGTTTAACGGCGGTGGGGTGGAACCGGAAGGATGGCCGGTTCGCTGTTTCCGGCGACAAGTATGCCAAAGTCTGGCCCTTGGATCCGGGGGCTGCGCCGGCAACACTGAAGACCGAAGGCACGATCCACGCCATGGGACTGTCGCCTGATGGACAGGTGGCCTTAGGCACCCGCGATGACGATCACGATGTGAAGGGCCATACCTACTACGAGGGAGACACCAAAATCTGGAAAGCGGGTGATACCGAGAAGCCTATTACAGTGGGCTCGGGGACACAACTGCCCCTTTCTTCGGGCGGTTCCTCGAACAGCATTGATTTTTCCGCAGACGGAAAGCTTATGGCGGCAGCCATGCTCGATGAGCTGCCCTGCAACTCGAAGCACCCCGATCCGGCCTGCGAGACGGACGAGATTCCTTTTGTCGGCCTTCTCACCTTGAGCGATCCCGCAACGGGCAAGTTCCTGCGCCAGCGGCGGCAGCCCGATCCACAACTGAATGTGGTTACCTTCAGCCCGGATGGAGCGCAGATTGCCACGGGCCAGCAGGAGCAGATCGTAAAAATTTATGACGCGGCCACGCTGAACCGCAGCCGAGCATTCCCCAATCCCGAGAAACAACCGCCGTTTGCCGTGAGGGACTACGGGACCACCGCGCTGGCCTACAGTCCAGACGGCAAACTGCTTCTGGCCGGCTCGGAAACCGGAGTCGTGTGGGTGCTGGACGCCGCCGGTAACAACGGGGCGCGTCTTCTGCACGAGTATGAAGAATTCAATCCGGAGAAGCCGAACCAGCGTTCCTTCGGCCCCATCGTGGCCGTCTTCTTTTCCCCTGAGGGGAGGCGTGCCTGGGCGGTGCAATCCAGCGGCAAGGTGTGGCTGTGGAACACGAACGACTGGGCGAGTGCCGGCAGCTACCACACCGAGCCGGGGGCTTCCTCGGCTGCGCTGAGCCCCAATGGCAAGGTGATCGCGATCGCGAACCGGGACGGGGCGGTGCGATTTTATGCGGCCGAGACCGGAGAGTTGAAGCTGGTGCTGGCGAGCACGCCGGCGCCCGAGAGTGCCCTCGTAGTCGCCACTGATGGCCGCTATGACTTCAGCCTTGCCAGCGATCTTGCACTGGCTGCTTACCGCGTAGGACGTGAAACCGTGAGTGTTGATCGCCGGCCCGGCAACCGTAGGGCGCAGGGACTGCTTGGCGAGTTCCTGCGGGAGAATGCTGCGCCCGCTGCGAAAGTTCAGCAGGAAAATCGACCTTGAGTTTTTACCGCCACAACCGTGCCGGCGGCGCTCCTTCGCAAGCTCAGTCGCGCCGTAGATTTTTTTCGTCTTGACCCAAGAGCTCACGCCCTGGGCTTAAAAGCATTTCGCCCTCCGGGCTGCCGCAATGGCGGATTGAATCGGACTCCTGGGATGCAGAGTTTGCTTCATCTCTAGAGTTTGTTTCATCTTCGATGAGAGCTACCGTTCTGGGCTACTGGTGGTGGTCCAAAACTACAGGCATAGGCGCGGATGGCCAAGTCTCATTTTGCGGTGAGCTGGCGGCGCACGATTTCGCTCACCAGCTTGCCGTCCACACGAGCGCCGGCGGCCTGAAAGTGGGCCATAACCGCCTTCATGATGGCCCCCATGTCCTTTAGTGTGGGCGTGCCCATTTCCTCCACCTTGGCCCGCACTACCGCCTCGATATCCGCCTCCGGCACCGCCTGCGGCAGGTAGGTTTCGATCAGCTTGATTTCGGCGGCTTCCTTATCGGCCAGCTCCTGCCGGCCGCCCTTGGTGAACTGCTCCACCGAGTCTTTGCGCTGCTTTATCAGGCTGTTAAGGACCTGCATCTCCTCGCTGTCGTCCAGCTTGCCGCGCTTCTCGATTTCGCGGTTTTTGAGGGCGGCTTTGACCATGCGCAGGGCGGAAAGGCGGCGCTCATCCCGGGCCCGCATGGCCTCGGTCATGTCCTTTTGTACTTTTTCGCTGATGCTCATCGTGGTTCATTATAGAGGCTGGCCCTCCCCCTTAAAGGTATGATTGCGCCGCAGGGGCCGCAGTGTACCCCTTGGCAACATTGGACTTGCGTCCTTCCGCCCCCAGGACAGGCTGCAAGCCGCCGCACCCCGGGGTGCGACGCTTAACCGCATGATGAGCTCACTTTCGCCATTAGCCATCGTACTGGGGATTATCTTCGGCCTGGCCGTGCTGGGCGCGGGGATTGCCCTGGTGTACAACCTGCGCAAGTTTGCCGGGTTTCGAGAAGTGGCCCGCGATGCGGAGAAGATTTGCGACGCCCTGGCCGGGGAACTGTTTCGCGACGGGGGCGACCTGGTGATTTCCGGCAACTTCGGCCGCCTGCCCACCGTGGTGCGCTTCTCCAACAAGGAGGATGTGCCCGGCCTGAACATCCGCATGGGGGTGCCGGCCAACTTCACCCTGTGGATTGCGCCGCGTTCTGCCGACCCCGGAGAAGGGCGGGCGATCGTGCGCACCGGGGATGGCGCTTTCGACAGCCGCTACATAACCCGCAGCGACGAACCCGGGCAAGCGCGGCTGTTTCTGGCCCTGCAGACCGTGCCCCGGGCGATTCATCAACTTGCCTGTTCCAACGGGAGTTTCCTGGCCATTACTCCGGCCTCGGTGGAAATAAGCGAACTGGTGATACCCGGCGAATCGCTGGCCCGCCACGTTCTGGACCATCTGCAATCGGTGGCCACGCTGGCAGCGGCGCTCAAGCACATGCCAGCCGCCGACACGGTGAAGGTGGAACCGCTGCGCAAGGAAAAGCGCATTCTGGGACGGGCTGCCATTGTTGTGGGAGCGATCACCGCGGTGGTGGTGGTCATCGCCGCCACACAGCGGGCGGCGCGCAAGGAGATGCCGGTGCTGGCCCAGAGCACCAGCGCTGCAGCGGGTATCCTGCCGGTGGATGCCACCCTTATTGCCGGGGTGAGCGATTGGCGGGCCGCAACCGCGGACGACTTCGACCCGGATGCGACGGCCTGGCTGCGCAGCACCGGGGCGCCCGTGAGCGGGCGCGTGGTCGGGGATTTTTCGGGACGCGGCAGCGATCAGGATGTGGCCTATGTGCTGGTGCGTTCCGACGGGGTACGGCGCATCGCGCTGCTGGCCGACGGTGTAGACCGCTACGACGTCCGTTATCCCACCATCGCGCTAATCGCGCGCGTGCCCAAATCCTCTTTGAACGGAGTTCGCTGGGTGGGCCCGGCGCCGGCCAATGTGAATGGGGACGGCTTGCTGATTGTGCGCAATGGAGACGATCCCCACTCCGGGCTGGTGCTGTTCGTGGTCAACAACCGCATTGTGACTACCGTGCCCGAGAATTACCAGAGCCTGAGCCCGCAGTAGCCTCCAGAGTTAAAGCTGAAGCTCCGCCCAACTTCAGGATAGTTTCGCTTCCGGCTGCAGCTGCAGCGTCTCCATCGCCCTCTTAGTGTGCACGTGATCGAGGTAACGGTGCCGGCGGCAGAATTGCGAGCCTTCCTGGGTGGCGCGCCGGCAGCGCGCGCTCTGCAGCATGATGGCGGAGCGGAGCTGGGTCGCATGGCAGCGCCGCGCGCCGCAGTCGGCGCAGCAGTCGTCATCACGCCAGGCGTGGCGATGTCGGGTCATACTCATATAGTTCCCCATCTGCTGCGCCGGATGATCGGCGAGCAGGTCGCAGGAGCGACTTTGAAATGCCAATGCCGACAAGCCGGCACCCTGGGGAGCGCGGCCTAGCCAGAAGCATCGGCTCAATAGCTTGGACGATCCGGGGCGAAGAAACGTTGCGTGGGCATCGTAAGTAGAACCCCCGAAAGCTATAGAAGGCAAGGGGTTTATCCAGGTGACGATAGCAAACGCTAGCACTATATATCTAACCTCACGCAGGCAGCCGACCTGGCGCTGCGACGCAGCTTCCCGCTTTGGACCGGCTAACGGCCGCATCTCTGCGCAAAGGTTTTCCTTCCGCTGCTGCCTGAGCTAAGCTGAAGGGGATTCCTAAAATCTTCCCGAGAAGGTCTCCTACTCCCATGTTGCGAAAAACACGACTGTTTACTCCCGGACCCACGCCGCTGCTGCCCGCAGCGCAAGTGGCCATGGCTTCGGCCGGCATGCACCACCGCACCGCTGAATTTCGCGCCTTGTTTACGCGCACCCTGGCCGACTTGAAGGAATTTATCGGAACCGGCAATGACGTCCTCATACTCGCCTCATCGGGCACCGGGGCGATGGAGGCCTCGGTCACCAACCTGACCTCGCCCGGGGATCAGGTGCTGGTGCTCAGCGCCGGCAAATTCGGCGAACGCTGGCGCGACCTGGCGCAGGCTTTTGGCTGCCAGGTGGAGGTGCTGAGCGCGCCTTATGGCCAGACCTTCTCTGCCGCACAAGTGCGCGAAAAGCTCACGCCCGGCGTGCGCGCGGTTTACCTGCAGGCCACGGAGAGCTCCACCGGGGCACGGCACGATGTGGAAGCCATTGCCAAGCTGGTGCGTTCGCAGGCGCCCCAGGCTCTGCTGGTAGTGGACGCCATCACCGGGCTGGGCACCACGCGCCTGGATGTGGACAGGTGGGGCATAGACATCATCATCGGCGGCTCGCAAAAGGCGCTGATGATTCCTCCCGGCCTGGCTTACCTGGCGGTGAGCGAGCGGGCCTGGCAGCGCATGGAGAGCACGCGTTCGGCGCGCTATTACTTCGACCTGCGCAAGGAGCGCAAGGCCGCCGGCAAAGGCGAGTCGGCCTTCACTCCGGCGACGGCGCTGATTGCCGCCCTGGGTGCCGCGCTCGATTATTTGCGGCAGGGGGGCGATGGGGACCTGGCCGCGGGCCGCGACCGCCTGATAGCCGGCGCCGAACTCTGCGCCCAGATGACGCGGGCCGCGGTGGGGGCGCTGGGCTTGCGCCTCTTTTCGCCCACTTCACCGGCTTCGGCGCTCACCGCCGTGGTGCCGCCGGCCGGCCTGGATTCGGGCAAGATTGTGGCCGGACTGCGCGACAAGTTCGGCGCCGTGGTGGCCAACGGGCAAGGGGAGATGAAGGGCAAGCTCTTTCGCATCGCCCACATCGGCTACTACGACTACCTGGACACCATTGGCGTAATTGGGGCGCTGGAGCACGTGCTGGCCGCCTCGGGCTCGTCCGTTGAACTGGGCGCCGGTTTGCGCGCTGCGCAGGAAGTGTACGCCACGGAGTCGGAGTCGACGCAGCCCGCCGCCGCGCGCGCCTGATCGGAAGCCGCCATGAAAATCGTTATCGCAGAAAAGATCTCTTCTTCCGCGGTCGAGCTGCTGAAGGAAGAATTGCGCTGGACCGTCATCACGCACGAGCAGCTCAACGGCAATTTGCCCGGCCAGGTTGAAGGCGCTGACGCCCTCATCGTGCGCTCCGCCGTCTACGTTGATTCGGCGCTGCTGGAGCATGCCCGCAAGCTGCGGGTGATCGGACGCGCCGGCGTGGGCGTGGACAACATTGACCTGGAAGCCGCCACGCGCAAGGGCATCGCGGTGATGAACACCCCCGGGGCCAACGCGGTGGCCGTGGCCGAGCATACCTTTGCCCTCATGCTGGCCCTGGCCCGCCATATCCCGCACGCGGATGCGACTACCCATGCCGGCAAATGGGAGAAAAAGGGCCTGCAGGGCTTCGAATTGCGGAACAAGACTCTGGGCATCGTCGGCCTGGGCCGCATCGGCATGGAAGTGGCCAAGCGGGCGCGCGCCTTCGGGATGAAGGTAATCGCCCATGACCCATTCATCTCCACCGCCGTGGCGCGGGAGCAGGGCATTCGCCTCACGGAACTGGACGAGGTCTACGGCGAGAGCGATTATCTGACGTTACACGTGGGCCTGACGCCGCAAACGGCGCACATGATCAACGCCGAGTCCCTGCGCAAGCTCAAGCGCGGCGCGCGGCTTATTAACTGCGCCCGCGGGGAACTGGTGGACACGGCGGCGGTAGCCGAGGCTCTAAAGTCTGGCCAACTGGCCGGGGCTGGCCTCGACGTGTTTGAGCACGAGCCGCCCAAGGGCTCGCCCCTGCTCGAAATGCCGAACGTGGTCCTCACGCCGCACATCGGCGGCTCGACTCACGAGGCGCAGGAGTCGGTCGGCTACCAGATCGCGCAGCAGGTGAAGGAATACCTGAAGCACGGCGTCATCCAGAACGCGGTGAACGTGCCCTCGGTGTCGCACGACGAGTACCTGGAGATGCAGCCGTACATCGTTTTGGCGGAGCGCCTGGGCGGTTTTCTGGCACAGATCGTGGAAGGAGCGCCGCAGGAAATTTCGCTACGCTATACCGGAGCCATCGCGGAGTGGAAGACGGAACTGGTGCGCAATGCCGCCATCAAGGGTGTGCTTAACCAGATGGTGACGGAGAACGCCAACCTGGTGAACGCGGCCGCCCTGGCGGAAAGCTGCGGAGTACGCGTGCACGAGGCGCGCAAGAGCAAGAGCGTGGGTGGGGCAGGAAACGTGATTTCACTGCTGCTAAAGACCGCGGCACAGGAATGCCTGGTGAAAGGCGCTGTGCTACATAGCGCCTCGCCGCGCCTGCTGGCGGTGGACGACATTGACGTGGAAGCGCCGCTGGAGCGCAACCTCATTTTCCTGCGCAACCGCGACGTGCCGGGCGTAATCGGCAAAATCGGCACTACCCTGGGCGAGCACAAAATCAACATTGCCAATTTTTCCCTCGGACGCCGCGCTCATGACGCAGAGGGCGGCGTGCGCCAGGCCATCGCCGTGGTGCACGTGGACAGCCGCGTGCCGGAGAATGTGCTGGCAGAGCTGCGCAAAATAGGGGCGGTGGAGTTGGCCCGCGCCATCCGACTGTAACTTCTTTTCACCACAGAGGCACAGAGACACAGAGACACAGAGGAGCTCTTGGCCTAGTGAGAAGGCGTCATGCTGAGGCACGTCAGTGCCGAAGCATCTCGCGTGTCCCACCACGTCTGTGGCCATCCACGCGAGACCCTTCGGGGCTGAAGCCACCTCAGGGCGACGCCGGATTAAGAGTGGATGAGGGGTTGATAACCGCCACTGGCAAGGGCCGAGCGAAATACCAAATTACAAATTACTGAATTAGAAATTGCTTCCTCTTTGCTCTCTGTGTCCTCTGTGTTGAAAAAACTGTGCTCAAGAACTACGCAGGCGCCGGCTCTCGGCCAGCATGGCCATGCTGTGCATGAGGTTCTGCAGCGTGACAATGCCCACCAGCCGCTGCTCTTCCACTACCGGAATCAGGGTCAACCCGCCGCGCGTAATCTTGTGAAAGACGCCGGCCAGCGATTCGCCCTTCTGCCCCACTTCGTAGACCTGGTTCATGGCAGACTGCACGTAGGAATTGCCGCTTGAGCGCAGGGCTTGCAGGATCCTCTGCTTGGAGATCACGCCCACCATGTCGCTGCCGCGGATCACGGGGAAGTCATCCTGCAGGCAGTGCACGGCTTTGTGCAGGGCGTCTTCCAGGGTGTCGCCGGGGGAGAGGGTGGCAAAGTCAGTAAGCATCACTTCCTCCAACCGCACCTGCTCCAGCACGGAGTGAAAGAGCACGGAACGCTCTTCCAATTGCGCTCCCAGGAAGAGGCAGAGTCCCACCACCACCAGCCAGGTGTTCCACACCATGCCGGCGAACATCATGAGGATGGCGATGCCCTGGCCCAGGCTGACGGCCTGGCGCGTGGCCTGCAGCATCTCCATGCGTTGGGCAAAGAGGGCGCGCAGCACGCGTCCGCCATCCAGCGGATACGCAGGCAGCAGGTTGACAGCAACTAGAAACAAATTGCACCACATCAGGCTACGCAGCAGGTGACCGGAATGAACCAGCGGCAGCTTCCATAGACCCACTGCGGGATACATGGCCAGCACCACGGCGGCAGAGACGCCGGCAACGGCCAGGCTGGCCAAGAGGCCAGCGGCGGCCACTCGCAGGTCGCGTTTCCAAAAGGGAATCGTACCGGCCCCGGTTACGGCGTCTATCTGTTGGCTTTCATCCAGCAATGTGACGCCGCCGATAGGCAGAAGGATGATGGCGCGCGGCGGCACGCCCAGGCGCCGGCCCGCGGCCGCCTGCGCCAGTTCGTGCACCAGCACGGAAGCGAAGATGATGGCCACTAGCGCCAGGCCGCGCCCCGCGCCCGCCGGACCCTGCGGCGGCGTCTCGGTGAACCACACAAACACCAGCACCAGCAGGAAGGTGACGTGGATGCGAATATCGGCGCCCAATATGCGCCCTGCAGGAAGCGACCAGTTTCTCATGCGTAAGCAAAGGCGCGGGAAGAGCCCGCGCCGTGAATCCATATAGTTTAGACTGAGCAGCCCGCGCAGGCGAATTTCCCTGGGCAGGCCCGGACACGAACGTGAGGGTGATCGCCGGCAAATATCGCAGCCGTCCCCTGCGCTCCCTGCGCGGCCTGGACATTCGCCCGACCTCGGACCGCCTGCGCGAAACCCTGTTCAACATTCTGACCAGCGGCGATTCCGAACGCCTGGCTGAGACGGTGTGGGTGGATCTTTATGCGGGGACCGGAGCCGTGGGCATCGAGGCGCTGAGCCGCGGCGCCCGCATGGTGTATTTCGTGGAAGAGTCAGCCCGGGCAGCAAACCTGGTGCGTCAAAATCTGGGCTTGCTCGGCATTGAAGCTGATAGCTTCGAAGTGATGGAGCGCGACGTTCTGGCAGGCTTGCGGCGCCTCGACGCCCAGGCCGTGGCCTGTGATTTCTGTTTTCTCGATCCACCCTATCGCCTGCACGAGGCCTACGCCGAAACCCTCGGCTTTCTCTCGCAATCGCGTCTGCTGCAGCCCAAGAGTGTTGTAATCGCTGAGCATGGCCGCAAATTCGACCCTCCGGCGCAGGTGGGGGCGCTGCAGCGCTACCGCAAGCTGGAGCAGGGTGATGCGGGGCTGAGCTTTTATCAAAAGCAGTAGTCAGGAGTCAGCACGACTGCAATAGAGCCAAGATATTTCCAGCGAAGCAACCTTGTACCGTGCGCCGGCGCCCCTGCCCGCGATTTGTAGGGGGCCGGCGTTTCGGCGGCTCCTGAGAGGCTAGTGTAGGAAAGGGAGCACTTGTGCCCTGAGGTCCTTCAGAAACTCGGCCTGGTTGGTGAACACGGCAAAATGCCCGGCGCCTTCGATGGTTGCAAAAGCTTTGTGGGGCGCACGCAGTGAATCCAGGTAGGTCTTGGCCAGACTTACCGGTGTGGTGTAATCCTC
Source organism: Terriglobales bacterium (assembly GCA_035496015.1). Classification (GTDB taxonomy): domain Bacteria; phylum Acidobacteriota; class Terriglobia; order Terriglobales; family Acidobacteriaceae; genus JAICWP01. The sequence goes on from DATJFA010000244.1 coordinate 21,119, forward strand.
GGCGCCCTGGATGACGAACACGGGGACGTTGAGTTCACCGCCCAGAAGCTTTCGGTCGAGCTCATCAAAAAAGGGTGCGAGGTGCTCGCCACTCACGCTCTGTCCGTCAAACCAGTCGTTGATGTCGCCCACCGAGTAACCGGGTGCGGTGAGAGCGAATCCCAGAGCGGAAGCCAGAAAGACGTCCGCCCGCTCAGACAGCATTGCCCACTTGTGTAGAACCCCGAAGCCCTTGCCGTCCTTATACGGCGGAGGACCAATCTGCTTCAGTTCTTGAACTGCCTGCAAATTGACTTGACGAGACGCTCGCTGCAAAAGAGCTGTGTACGCCACGGCGGAGGAGCGCGAAAACTCGGCAGCAACCTGACCGGTCCCAACGAACGCGTAGAAAAGGTCGGGCCGCGC
>DATJFA010000245.1:0-15142 GCA_035496015.1 Terriglobales bacterium
TCTCTGTGGTTCTTCCTTTGGCTGGTGATTGTGGGCCCGCACAGGAGCGCATTTATCACCAGCGAACTCATACTGGTTGCGATTCTGGCATCGCTGGCATTCGCTTATTCTCGCCGCGGCAAATCGCTAGCCCCGATTCCAGGGATTGCCGGTTCCAGGTTCTGGTATTTTCCGGCGGTCGCCTTCGTGGCTGCACTCGTCATATCCGGCATCGCGTTCAGCAGGTACTCGGCAGCCGCCCCGCACGGCGCCTGGGACGCCTGGGGCGACTGGAACCTTCGGGCGCGCTTCCTTTACCTGGGCGGGATGCATTGGACAGACGTGTTTTCGCCACGCGGCACCATGCCCCACCGGGACTATCCTCTGCTGCTTTCGGCCACTGTGGCTCGCTGCTGGACCTACGTGAATAGCGACAGCCAGGGCGCGCCCATCGCCATAGCCTTCGTGTTCACCTTTGCCACTGCCGGGGAGCTATTCTGCGCGCTCTCCCTCCTTCGCAGCCGCAGCCAGGGCCTGATTGCGGCGACAGTTCTTCTGGCTACTCCATTCTTTTTGGTTCTGGGTTCGGCCCAGTATGCGGACGTCCCCCTGGCGTTCTTCTTTCTGAGCACGATTGTCCTGCTCAGCCTCTACGAGCATTCGGGTTTTGCCAGCCGCCGCGCCTTAACGCTGGCGGGAGCCATGGCCGGTCTGGCGTTGTGGACCAAGAATGAGGGTGGGCTGTTCCTGTTGTGTCTGTTGGTCAGCCATTTCCTGATCAGGCTTGGCGAACGCGGCCTGCCAGCGTATCGGCCCGAGTTGCGCTCCTTTGCGGCGGGGTTGCTGCCCGTGCTCGCGGTGGTGGTCTTTTTCAAGATTCGCTTCGCCTGGCACACCGACCTGCTGGTCACGCATGGGGTGTTGCATCGGCTGCGCGACGCGGCGAGATATCGGGTCGTTCTCGCGGCGTTTGCAGACGCCCTGCTGCACTTCGGCAACTGGACACTAAGCATCCCCCCTCTGCTGATCGTCTACCTTCTTGTCCTGGGTGTGCGAAAGCAGGAGAGCCGACTGGCAGTTAAGATCGGCGCCGCTACCCTGGCTCTGACGGCGCTGGGCTATTTCTTTACATACGTGACCGCGTGGGTGCCGCTGCCCTGGCTGCTGCAGACCTCCCTGACCCGTCTGTGTATTCAGCTCTATCCCAGCGCGCTGTTTCTGCTGTTTCTTCTGGCGCGAACTCCAGAGGAGGCACTGAACCAGGCGTCCCCGTGAAGCGAACGCGCCAGCGACGGGGAACGCTTCTCAACTTCCTGCTTGGTACAATACTGCGCTTGCCCGAAACTAACCTCGAATCAGCCAATGAAAATAATGAAAACAAATTTTCTCTTTCGCCACCTCGCGGCCGCACTCCTGGTTTGTTTGTTTGCAGTGTTGTCCTTCGCCGCCCCTCGCCGGGTTCAGCAGCCGGCAACACCTTCCGCCGCCCCTCGCACCCAGCAGGAAAAGCAGGCCTATCGCAAGGCGATGGAAACCGCTGACCAGAGAATTGCCGCCGAAGTTACGGCGCATTCTGAGCTGATGAAGAACCTGGAATACCTGACCACCCAGATCGGTCCGCGCCTGACCGGCTCGCTCCAGATGCAGGCGGCCAGCCAGTGGACGCTGCGGCGCTTCCGCGACTACCGCATTGACGCCCACCTGGAGACGACGCAGCTCGCGCACTCCTGGACGCGCGGCCACGATACGGCGGAGATTGTTACTCCCATCAACCGCGCCCTGCCTATCCGCTCCTTCGGCTGGGGCAAAGCCACGCCTGGCCCGGCTACTGGTGCAGTAAAGGTTCTAAATATGAAGGTCCTGGCCGATTTCGACAAATACAAGGGCCAACTCAAAGGCGCGGTGGTGCTGGAGGGCGGACCGGACGCGCTGCGTCCGGACAAGGAAGAGGCGGACAACGCGTATGATGACGTGATTCCGCCACCCCGCGGCCTGCCTCACCCGCGCATGTCGTTTCGCGAACGCCTGCAGCTTTTCAAGCTGATTGCCGCCGAGCAGCCGGCTGTGGTACTGCTGGATAGCGGCAAATGGGACAACCTCTTCAACATGGCCGGCGGCTTCAACAAGTATCAACCTTCCGAGGTGCCCATGGCTTTCATTAGCCATGAGGATTACGACCTCATCTACCGTCTGCAGCAGGCCGGTCCGGTCAGCATAAAGGTGAGCCTGAATGGCTCTTTCAGCGCCAGCCCCGTCCCCGCATCCATTACCGTGGCGGAAATCAAAGGCACGGAACATCCCAACCAGCGGGTCATCATTGGCGGCCACCTCGATTCCTGGGATTTGGGCCAGGGAGCACTGGATAACGGCACCGGCGCCATGGCTGTGCTGGAAGCGGCGCGTGCCCTGAAAGCACTGGGATGGCAGCCCAAGCGCACCATCACCTTCATCCTCTTCACCGGCGAGGAGCAGGGTGGAATTGGAGCGGAAACCTTCCTCAAGAACCATGCTGCCGAAATCCCCGGCATGGACGGCGTGCTCATTCACGACACCGGCACCGGCAAGGCGTTCAGCATCGCCCTGGAAGACGAGTACGAAACCGCTCCCCTCATGACTGAAATTTACCGTCCGCTGCAGGAGGTGTTCGACCTGCGGCCGCTGAGCACGCGCGTCTTTGTCGCCTCCGACCATGTGCCCTTCATGAAGGCGGGTGTGCCGGGATACTTCTGCGTGCAAAAACCGGCCCACTACGGGCAGGCGCACCATAGTCAGGCTGACACCTTCGACAAGGTCATTCCTGACGAGATAAATGAGGGGGCAGCCCTGCTGGCGGCGTGGGCTTGGAATGTGTCAGAAATGGCACAACCGCTGCCGCACCACGCCGCAAGTACTTCTAACGAGATGTTTTAGGGGCAAGCTGAGGAGGCGCGGGCTCACGTCATTTTGGGACAATGTTCCGAAATGGCACCCCGGTGCTATTTCGCGCTCCTCTCCCCCTTGCTATCCTGCAGATATCATTCGGGCGTTATTTCCTCCAAAATCCCCGTCGCCCCACGCATAGACCATGATTAACCCTTTTGGCAGACTCCGGCGAACAGCTAAACCCTCTAAATCCAGCTCTAAGAAGGAGTTAGAGAGCACACCGACGGGCAACGTGTTGCATTTGAGTGAGCGGCGATTGATGAAACGCCAAGTTCATCCTCTGCCGGCCACGCTGCGTTATGGCATAGCCGCTTCCGAGACGCCAGTACGCATACATGACTTCAGCGCCAAGGGTTTGTGCTTCCGAGGTGAGGTGCGCCTGCCCATAGGGGCAGCGGTGGAGATTACCACTAATCTGCCACAGACTCCGGGTTTGGCCGGCCGCAAAGTCCGCTATCTGGCGCATGTGGTGCGGGTAACCCGGGAGCCGGGCAAGTTCGTTACCGCTGTGCTGATCTTCAGCTGTGAGACCCTGGCCCAGGAGAGTCCCGAAAAGATTGGCGCTGAACCGCCCGCTAGCGCAAGCTCCAAGGCCAAGGCTGGCGAACAGACGGAATTACCTCCCAAGCCGGCCACCAGCACACCGCGCCGGCGAGCAGCGAAGCCGGAACCGCAAGACTGCCGCCATTTTTCGCGCTACCACTGCGCCAGCCAGGTGCAGTTCCGAATGGCCGATGGTGGGGTGGTTATGTCCGGAGAAGTAAGCAATCTCAGCCTCGCTGGCTGCTTTGTTCAGACCGCCCAGCCCTGCCCCGTGGGCGCCAGCGTGGAAATCGTGGTGCAGGCAGGTAAAGCGCGTATTTATAGCCAGGGCCGGGTCAAGTCCGTAAAGGAAAGCCAGGGGATGGCAGTAGAGTTTGTGGGCGATCTGGCAGAGCGGCTGCAGCGGCTTCCCCGCTTTGTGCAGATGGTCTCGGCGCGGCGTCGAAACCAGAACCATAACTGAGGCCTGCCGCCCGGCATGGTCGTAGGCGAGCTCCCAGCCAATCAGCTAAATATCGTATTTCTTCATCAGATGGCGGAAAGAGCGGTAGGAAAGCTTGAGCATTTCTGCGGCGCGGGTCTGCACGCCGTTGGACTGGCGCAAAGCCGACTGCAGGAGAGTGCGCTCAATATTGGCCACGTAGTTTTCCATGTCGAGACCATCCCCCGGCAATGACTCGCCGAAACCATTGGTTCCGGCAACAGCCACCGTTGTGCTCGAGCCGGCGCCGACGGCCGCGGCTGCCGCCTTAGCTTTAGGACGCTCCGCCGGCAACTCTACGTGCAGCTCGTTGCCGGTTTCCAGAGCGACGGCACGCTCAATGGCATTTTCCAGTTGCCGCACGTTGCCCGGCCACTCGTAGCCCGCCAGGGCCTGCAGGGATAGCGGGTCAATGCGCAGAATGCTCTTCCCTGCCGCCGGAGAATATTTCTTGAGGAAATGATTGGCCAGCAGCGGAATGTCCTCCGGGCGCTCGCGCAAAGGAGAAACCTTCACCGGAATCACGCTAAGCCGGTAGTAAAGATCTTCACGGAAAGCGTTTTCGCTCACCAGCTTGTCCAAGTCGCGGTTGGTGGCGGAGATAACGCGCACATCAATGGGAATTTCATTAGTTCCGCCGACAGGGCGAATGGTTCGCTCCTGCAGAACGCGCAGCAGCTTGACCTGCATGGCCATGGTCATCTCGCTGATTTCATCCAGGAAGATGGTGCCTCCGTCCGCCACCTCGAAGAGACCGCGCTTGTTTGTCGCCGCGCCGGTGAACGCGCCCTTAACGTAGCCAAACAGCTCGCTTTCCAGCAGAGTCTCGGGGAAAGCGCCGCAGTTCACGGAAACAAACGGCTCGCTGGCGCGCGGCGAGCACACATGGGCCGCCCGCGCCACCAGTTCTTTACCGGTGCCGCTTTCGCCGTAGATCAGAATGCTGCTGCTGGTGGAGGCCACGGTGCGGATGGTTTGCTTGAGCTTTTCCATGGCCGGGCTGACGCCCACGATGTTATCCAGCGAATTGCGGGCGGCGGCATCGCGCCGGTAGGCGAAGTTCTGCCGCCGCAGCGAAACCTGCTGCAGCGCCTGGGTGATGGCCAGCCGCACTTCGTCCATCAAGCCCGGGCCCTTGCGGATGTAGTCGAAGGCGCCACCGGCTTTGACTGCCTGGATGGCGGCCTCGAAATCGTCCACCGCAGTGATGAGGATGACGGCTGAGTCGGGCGACACGCGATGCGCATGGCGCAGCACTTCGATGCCGTCAATGTTCGGCATCTTGATGTCTGTGACAATAATGTCGTACAGAGCGCCATCAATTTTTTTGCGGGCGGCGTCGCCGGAATTCACGGTTTCGACGCGGTGGCCTTCGCGGCGCAGGGCGATATCCAGCACTTCGCAAATGGAGCGTTCGTCGTCGCAGACCAGGATATTACCCATGGCTCGGGCCTCCTCCGGCGCCGGCCGCCAGCGCGGTTGCGGCGGTTAAGGCCGCTGCTTCATCGCTTTCCTCCGGCTCCGCCCCTTCCGCCGCCACATCCGGGCGCCGCAACTGCAGGGAGAACACACTCCCCTGGCCGGGCACGGAACGCACCATGATTTTGCCTTCGTGAGCCTGCACAATCTGGTAAACGATGGCCAGCCCCAGCCCGGTGCCCCCTTCGAAGTGTCCCTGGAAGGGCTCGAAAATCTTTTCCATCTGCTGCTGGCTCAAGCCGTGGCCGTTGTCGGCAAAACTGACAACCCAGTTGGGACCAACTCCCTTGAGCGTGACGTGAAGGGAGCCGCCCTGAGGCATGGCGCGCAACGCGTTGCTGCACAAATTCCAGAACACCTGCTTGATCTTGTCGCCATCCACCAGCGCCGGGGCGCGTTCCACGTCAATTTTGCGAATGATCTCGAATTGGGCGGTCTCGGGAGGAGCGCTGCTTTCGATGAGAGTCAGGGTGTCCTCCAGAAGGGGAATCAGGTCCCGGCGCTGGAAGTCATAGCGCTTCTCGCGGGCATAAGCGAGAAAGTCGGAAATGATGTTGTTCAGGCGTTCCGATTCGCGGGTCACAATCTGCACCAGCGCCCGCTGGTCATCGGTAAGGGTGGAAATGCCCTCCAGCACACTCACCGAACCGGCAATGGAGGAGAGCGGGTTGCGGATCTCATGGGCAATGGCAGCGGCCAGCCGACCTACCGCCGCCAGCCGGTCGCGCAGGCGCACTTCCCGCTCCAGGCGCCGTATCTCAGTCAGATCGTCAAAGGTGTACACCCAGCCCAGGCTGCCGCGCTCCGGCACCACCAGGGGCGAAGCAATGACGCTGAAAGTCCGGATTTCGCCGGTAGCGGTGCGGTAGCGCACCTCGGCATGCGCCGGGCTGCCGGTGGGCGCGGGCATAGGATCGAGGAAAAGCTGCGCCACCGGCTTGCCCAGCAGGTCGGCTTCGCTCTTTTCCAGAAAAGTCTGGCTGGCGGGATTGGCCAGCGTGATATGGCCTTCCAGGTCGGCGGTGAGCAAGCCGCCGCTGATGGAGCGGATTACGTTTTCATGCAACGCCTGGAGGCTCTCCAGGGCGCCGCTGGTATCGTGCAGCTGCACATCCACCTGCCGCAAGCGCGCGGCCAGGCGCCCGGCCAGATAGGCGATGGCCAGGTAGGCGAACAGATTAATCAACAGCAGAGCAAAAAGAATTTTGAAGTTGGCGCGGCTGGGCGAGTAGGAATGGATGAGACCAAAAAATTGCAGCTCCACCACCGCCCCGTAAAGCACAAAAGCCAATGCAGCCGTCAGATAGGCCCACAATTGCGGCAGCAGGATGCAAGCCACCACAATGATCAGCGGGTAGAGAAAATTGAAAGAACTGTCAATGCCGCCGCTGACGTAAACCATGCCCGTGGCCAGGGCCAGGTCAGTGAGCACCTGCAGGACAGCCTGCGCCCGGTGCTCCTTCCAGAACGAGTGCAGGACGATGTGAAATACGGATAGGGTGTACCAGAGCAGGATCAGACTGATGAATTCCCGCTCCGGGAGCTGAGTGGGGGTAAGGCGGGTGATGGCCAGTTCGATCCCCACCAGAAAGGTGATGATGAGGACGCGAACCTTGACCAGCCAGCCCAGCCAGGAGCGCTCGTCGAATGTGATTTCCGCAGCCATTACTTTCTCTGGCGGCGCGCGAACGCGCCACCGGTGGTTCTAGCCGGCCAGCTTGGCAATCATGGAGAACAGAGGCATGTACAGCGAAATGACGATGCCGCCCACGCATATGCCCAGGATGCCGATGATGATGGGTTCCAGCATGGCCAGCATGTCCTTGGTGGCCGCGTCCACTTCGTCCTCGTAGAAATCGGCGATCTTCTGCAGCATGGCATCCATGGCGCCGGTGGCCTCGCCCACGCCAATCATCTGCGAAACCATGTTGGGGAAAACGCCGCATTCTTTCAGCGGATCCACGATGGTGCGGCCTTCCTCAATGGCTTTGCGGACTTTCATCAAAGCCTGTTCCAGCACGGCGTTGCCGGAAGTGCGCGCGGTGATGGCCAAGCCTTCCAGAATGGGAACGCCGGAGGTGATCAGCGTGCCCAGGGTGCGGGTGAAGCGCGCCACCGCGATCTTGCGCAGCAGGTTGCCGATGACCGGCGTCTTCAGCAGCGTGGCGTCGATCGCGTACTTGCCCTTGGGGTGCTTGTTGACCTGCTTCAGCCCGAACACGAGGCCCACGCTGGCGGCTATAAAGACCCACCAGAAATGGCCGACGAAGGCGCTGAGCCCCATGACCACGCGGGTAGGCAGCGGCAGGGCCACGCCCAGGCCGGCAAACAGGTTGGCAAAGATGGGCACCACCCACTTGAGAAGCGCCGCCACGATCAGAACCGCGATGCTGATAACCGAAACCGGGTAGATGAGCGCCGATTTCACGGCGGCGCGCAACTTCACCGCCTTTTCCACGTATTGCGCCAGGCGCTGCAGAATGGTGTCGAGAATACCGCCGGTTTCGCCGGCCTCAATCATGTTGGTGCTCAGGTCGTCGAAGACCTTGGGAAAACCGCGCATGGCGTTGGCCAGAGTGGCGCCGCTCTCCACCGAGCTGCGCACGCCGGTGAGGCACTTCTGAAAGGCAGGGTTCTCCTGGTTGGCGGCCAGAATTTCCAGGCACTGCACCAGGGGCAGACCGGCGTCAATCATCACCGAGAACTGGCGAAAGAAAATCGCGATTTCCTTGGTCTTGACCTTGCCCGAGCCGAAGGTGGGCAGGGCGAATTCCTTGCCCTTTTCCTTGATGGCGCGGGGCGTAATGCGCTCGCGGCGCAACTGCGCCGCCAGCATTTCCTTGCTGCCCGCCACCCGTTCGCCCGCTACTTTTTCTCCGGCGGCGTTCTTACCACTGAATGTGAAGACTGGCATGGTCTACCCCTTGTCCTTCCCTTGAACTTTTTCCGGCCGCCACCTCGGCGGCGCCGGCTCAAATCCTGCTCTAATGCTTGCCGGGAGCAGTCGCTTTCATGGCCTGCGCCCCGGTCGTGGTGCGGTTCAGCAGCCCCGCCCCGCGGTTGATCATTTCCTGCAGCTCTTCCGGCAGGCTGGAGCGCTGCAGCGCGGTTTCCAGCGAAATCTGCCGGTTGGCGTAGGCGGTAGCCAGCGCCTGGTTGAAGGTCTGCATTCCGAACTTTTCCTGGCCGGACTGCATGGCGGAATAAATCTGGTGAATCTTGTCTTCGCGAATCAGGTTGCGGATGGCGGGATTGGGCACCAGGATTTCCATGGCCATGGCGCGTCCCTGCCCGTCCATTTTGGACAGCAGGCTTTGGCAGAGAATTCCTTCCAGCACCAGGGAAAGCTGGGCGCGAATCTGCGGCTGCTGGTGCGCCGGGAACACGTCAATGATGCGGTTGATGGTGGAGGCCGCGGTATTGGTGTGCAGGGTGCCGAAGGTCAAGTGGCCGGTTTCCGCGATGCGCAGCGCCGCTTCCACCGTTTCCAGGTCGCGCATTTCGCCGATCAGCACCACGTCCGGGTCTTCGCGCAGCGCCGCCCGCAGCGCGTCGCTGAAGGACTTGGTATCGGAGTGCACTTCGCGCTGGTTCACCAGGCAGTTCTTGTTCTGGTGCACGAACTCGATGGGGTCCTCAATGGTGAGAATGTGCTCGTGGCGCTCGCTGTTGATCTTGTCAATCATGGCGGCCAGGGTGGTGGATTTGCCGGAACCTGTTGGCCCCGTAACCAGCACCAGTCCGCGCGGCTTGTCGCACAGCTTGGAAACCACTGCCGGCAGGCCCAGCTGATTGAAGGACTTGATCTCGAAAGGAATCACGCGAAACACAGCGCCGGTGGCGCCGCGCTGGTTGAAGCAGTTGGCGCGGAAACGGGCCAGCCCCTTCAAGCCGAAGGAGAAGTCCAGCTCCAGGTTCTCCTCGAAGCGGTGCTTCTGCGCATCGGTCATGACGCTGTAGGCGAGCTGCTTGGTGTCGGCAGGCGACAACGGCGGCAGGTCCAGCGGCCGCAGGGTGCCGTGCACGCGCACCTGGGGTGGCGAGTTGGTGGTGATGTGCAGGTCGCTGCCGCCCATCTCCAGCATTCGTTTCAACAGTTCGCTCAGGGTCAGTGCCATGGTTGAGTTTTTTCCTCTAATGAATGGTTTCGCGTGCCACTTCTTCCAGGGTGGTGACGCCCTGCATTACTTTCACCAGGCCGCTGCGCCGAAGCGTCAGCATGCCCCGTTCGATGGCCTTCTTTTTCAGCTCCAGGGAGGACGCACCGACCAGGATCAGATCCTTAATCTCATCGTCCACTTCCATGACTTCGTACAAGCCGCAGCGCCCCTTGTAGCCGGTGTTGTTGCAGGTATTGCAGCCTTTGCCTTTCTTGATCTTCACCGTCTTGGCTTCCTGCGGCGTGTAGCCCTCTTCGATCAGTGTCTGCTGAGGAACGTCCACCACCTCAGCGCATTCGCTGCAAATGCGGCGCACCAGGCGCTGCGCGCAGATCAGGTGGACGGCCGTGGCCACCAGGAAGGGCTCAATGCCCATGTTCATCAGACGGGTAATGGTTTCCGGAGCGCCGTTGGTGTGCAGAGTGGAGAGCACCAGGTGGCCGGTGAGGGCGGCCTTGATGGCAATTTCCGCGGTTTCAAAATCGCGAATTTCACCCACCAGGATGATGTTCGGGTCCTGGCGGAGGAAGGCGCGCAGAGCGGCTGCGAAATTCAGACCGATCTGCTCCTTCATCTGCACCTGGTTGACGCCGCCCAACTGGAACTCGACCGGGTCTTCCGCGGTCATGATGTTGGTTTCCGGCGTGTTCAGCCGGGCGATGGAGGAATAAAGCGTGTTGGTTTTGCCTGAGCCCGTGGGCCCGGTCACCAGCACCATGCCGTAAGGCTTGAGAATGGCCTTTTCAAACTTGACCAGCGACTCCGACTCGAAGCCCAGCTTGGTCATGTCCAGCCGCAGGTTTTCCTTGTCCAGGAGCCGGAGCACGATCTTCTCGCCCCACAACGTGGGCAGGGTGCTGACGCGGAAATCCAGGGTCTTCTTCTTGCCCGCCAGGTTGATCTTCAGCATGATGCGGCCGTCCTGCGGCAGCCGCTTCTCGCTGATGTCCAGCTTGGCCATGATCTTCACGCGCGAGGTGATGGCATCCTTCAGCTTGATGGGCGGCGACATGATGCTCTGCAGCACGCCGTCAATGCGGAAGCGTACGCGGAACTCTTTCTCGTAGGGCTCCATGTGAATGTCGCTGGCGCCCCGCTTGACCGCGTCGGTGAGGATGATGTTCACCAGCTTGACGATGGGAGCTTCGTCGGCGGCGCGTTCCAGGTCGGCCAGGTCCATCTCTTCCTGTTCCGACTGCAGCTCGACATCGGCGTCGCCCAACTCCGCCATGGACTGCATTACCTGGTCGAGCTCTTCCTGCTGGTTTTCCCCGTAGGCTTTCTCAATACCTGTGGCGATCGCCGCCTCTGACGCCACCACCGGCTCGATGTTGAAGCCGGTCATGAACTTAATGTCGTCCATGGCGAACACGTTGGTGGGATCAACCATGGCAATGGTCAGCGAAGCTCCCACGCGGCTGAGAGGCAGAATCTGGTAACGCTTGGCCGTTTCCACCGGCACCAGTTTCACCACCGCGGGATCAATTTCGAAATAGGAAAGGTTGATAGCGGGAACGCCGTACTGCTTGGAAAGGAAGTTGGTTACATCTTCGTCGCTCATGATGCCGAGCTTGACCAGGGCAGTGCCCAGGCGGCAGTTCTCGTCCTTCTGCTTCTTGACGGCCTGGTCCAACTGCTCCGGGGTAATGATCTTCTCTTTGACGAGAAGGTCGCCCAGCCTCTGAGACATACGGCGGTGCTCCTATTCGCAGGAACGCAGTTTTAGTTGGAGCGCACCTTTCGCGGGGGACGAGCGGGCGCCACTCTTGGGGGAGTCGCCTGGCTGCTTTTCTACCGGGAGATTGCAGCCTGGTTTTCTATGACAGAAATTGTCAATCGGGAACGGAATTGCGCCAAGTAACTTTGGTACTTTGTGGAGGACGAGTTAGCAGGCAAAGGTACAGCGACCAAAAGCGTGGGCAAGGGGTTGACGGCGACAGCCGACTGCGCAGCGGAAGTCTTTTAGGTTGAAGCAGCACGCCGGCTTAGCTCGTGCGACGGCTCCGGCTCTTAGGCTTGGCGCCTTTTCGTTTCCGGCCCGAGGAGCGCCATTCGTGCTTGGCCATGTCCACCCGGTTGCCGCGGAACTCCACTCCTTCCGCCTGCAGGCGGAAGCGTTGCTCCAGGCCAGACTCACCCGGCAACAGAATCCGCCCTCCCGCACCCACCACCCGGTGCCAGGGCAGACCGTTGGCGGAGCCGGAATGCAACGCCCACACGACTTGGCGGGAGGCTCCGGGATAGCCGGCCAGCCGCGCCACGCCGCCGTAACTGCACACCTTTCCCCGAGGAATTTTGCGCACGATGGCCAGCAACTTCTGAAACATAATTTTGTTACCGGTACATCACCAAGCCCAGACCGGCGATGCACAAAACAATTCCTGCGGCGTTGCGGCCGCTCAGGTGCTCGCGGAAAAACACCAGCCCTATGCCCACAAGAAGTAGAGCAGTAGCCACGTTGGCCATCAGCGAAGCCACGCTGATTCGCCAGCCGGCGCGGTAGGCCACCACGAATCCCAATTCGATCCCCACAATAGCCACGCCTACTGCCACGCTGGCCCAGTTCAGGCTTTTCCACGAGGCGCGCAGCGAATTGCCCGGATAAAACGGCAGGATCAGAAGCGACAGCAGCAATGCGGTCACGTAGTTCACCGTGACCGACAACATGGGATTCACCTGGGGAGAAACGGATTTTTGGGCGATGTGATACAGCGTGGTGGCACCTACGGTCAGCAGCAGCGGCAAGTAGAAGATCACGCTCCCGAATCTAACACCGGCGTGGTTCGCCAACCAGAGGTGCAGGGCAAATTAAAGGAGCGGCCTCCACCGCGCCGCTCCCGAGAATTTCGCGTCCGCCCTAGGCTACGGCTACTTTGCCGAACGCTTTAATGGCTTTGTCCTGGTTATCGTAGACGTCGAACACGGTGAGCAGCTTGGTCACCTGCAGCAAGTCTCCTACCCGCTGCGTCAGGTTGGCCAGCTTGATGGCGCCGCCGGCATTGCGCGCGGTGGTGTAAAGCCCCACCAGGGTCCCCAGCCCGCCGCTGTCTATATAGGTGACGCCGCTCAGGTTGAGCACAATCTGTTTTTTGCCAGCAGCCACCAGGTCTTTCACTTGCTCCCGCAGCGCTGCCGCTTCATCCCCGAATACAATGCGGCCGCTGCATTCCAGAACGGTGACGCCTTCCACCACGTGGGTAGCGATTTTCAATTGCATAACACCCCTCCCGGACCCCAAACTCGCTTGCAAGGGTAGCGCCAACAGCTGCCGTCCCGCAAGGACCAAAGGCTTTTTATTTCTGCAATTTTGGGCGGATAATTTCAAGCTGGCGGCGCCCTTGCCAGGGTATATGCGCTTCCGCCGGGCCTGCTGATTCAGCCTTCCGACAAGGCTTTCGCGCGGGCAGAATCGCTTATCCGCATCACGTATAATCGAGTTTTCTCCCCTATGGCTTACCAGGTCCTGGCGCGTAAGTACCGTCCGCAACGCTTCGCCGAAGTGATCGGACAGGAGCACGTCACCCGCACCCTGAAAAACGCCATCGAGCAGCAGAGAATTGCCCACGGCTACATCTTCAGCGGCCACCGGGGCATCGGCAAGACCACGGTGGCGCGCATCCTGGCCATGGCGCTGAACTGCCGCTCCGCCGACCATCCCGTTCCCGAACCGTGCGGGGTTTGCGAATCCTGTACAGAGATTCGCGCCGGCAACTCGGTGGATGTGATTGAAATTGACGCTGCTACCAACCGCGGCATTGACGAGATCCGCGAGCTGCGCGACGCGGCCCGCTACCGCCCCGCCCGCGACCGTTTCAAAATCTGGATTCTCGACGAAGCCCATCAGATTACCGACGCCGCCTTCAATGCTCTGCTCAAAACCTTGGAGGAGCCGCCAGGCCACGTGATTTTCATGCTGGCCACCACCCAGCCTGAGGACATTCCGCAAACCATTCGTTCCCGCTGCCAGCACTTCAGTTTTCATGCCGTGCGCTTTGACGACATTCTTGGACAGCTGAGCGATATTGCCGGGCGCGAAAACATCAAGGCCGAGCCGGACGCGCTGGCGCTGCTGGCCGAGGCGGGCGACGGCTCCATGCGCGACGCACTCTCCATTCTCGATCAGGCGATTGCCTGCTGCGGCGAGACCCTGACCGCGGAAGTGATACGCCAGCTTGTGGGTACGGTGCCTTCTGCCACGCTGGAACAGATGATGCACGCGGTGGAACGCGGCTCCAGCGAAGAAGTGCTGCGGCTGGCGGATAAGCTGATCAGTGAAGGGCAGAACCCGATTCATTTTGCGCGGCAACTGGTCCGCTTCCTGCGTAATGCCATTGTGGCCAAGGTGGCGGGGAGCGATTCCGAGCTGTTGCAGATTTCTTCGGACGAGCGCCAGCGCGTGGCGCGGGTGGCCCAATCCTTCACCGAGGAGGACCTGGCGCGGTATCTCCAAATCATGCTGCGCACGCACGGCGAACTCGGCTATAAGCAGGAACAGCGCTTTCACCTGGAACTCGGGCTGCTGAAGATGGCGCATGCTTCCCGGTTGCTGCCGCTGGAGCAACTGCTGAGCCAGGCGGGTGCAGCCGAAGGTGGCTTACCTGTGGGTGGGGCGCGCCCCGGGGTTGCTGCTCCACCAGCGGAAATGCCGCGCCGCGCCGAACCATTTGCGTCGCACCCGGGCCGGGTATCCCCCTTCAATGCTGATACGGCGCGCAAGAGTGGTGGCTCTGGCTCCAAGTTGTCGAGCGATGACAAGATGCCGCTCGCCGCCAGCGCCGGCGCTTCCGTGGTGATGGGAGCGGCTGCCCCAGCGATTGCAGCAGAGAATGACGAGCAGCCTGAGGCGGAGATGCCCGTCCTACCGCAATCGGACGCCGCAGCTCCCGACCAGCTACGCGCCGCCGTGCTCAGCGCTCTGGAAAATGGCGGGCATCGCACCCTCGCCTACATGCTCGACGCGGGCGATTGGTCCGTCCAGGGCAACGAACTCACGGTGAAGGTGGCCGCAGCCCCGGCGGTGGTGGACATGGCATTTGGCCCCGAACCCAGAAAGATTGCCGGCGCCGCCGCCAGTAATGCCGCCGGAAGGCCACTGAAGGTTGCGGTAACGAGCGGAGGCACCGGAAACGGCGTAGCCAAGCCGCGTCCGGCCAGCGGCACGGGAAACAGTCAAGGCCGCAATCGTGCTCTTGAGGACCCGGTGGTGCGCCGCATGCAGGACAAGTTCGGGGCAGAAATTCGCACGATTATTGATCATCGGGAGAAGCGGTAGTTGGTAGCTAGTAGTTAGTAGTTGGGCGTCGCCCGGACATTGCTCCCAGCTACCAGCTACTAACTACCCGGAGAAGATTATGGGCGGATTCAACATTAAAGAAATGATGTCCATGGCCAAGCAGCAGGCCGAGGCGCTGCAAAAGAAGATGGAAGAGACCACGGTCGAAGCCACCGCCGGCGGGGGCAGCGTGAGCGTGAAAATGAACGGCCGCAAGCAGGTCCTGGCGCTCAAAATTGATCCAGAGGTGGTCAAGGGCGGCGACGTGGAGATGCTGCAGGACCTGGTTACCGCCGCGGTCAACGA
>DATJFA010000246.1:0-6359 GCA_035496015.1 Terriglobales bacterium
AGAACTGAGAACTGATGTTAAACCGCGACGACCGAGTACCGCAGCTTCGGCTCACGTTCATCCAGTACGTGATCCTGGGGGTATTTCTCACCCTCGCTTTCGGGCTCTGGCGTCTGCAGGTGATGAGCAGCCAGTACTACGGTGAACTGGCGCAGCGCAACCGCATCCGTACCGTTCCCATCCTCGCCCCCCGGGGCAAGATTTTTGACCGCGAAGGCCGCATCATCGTAGACAACTATCCGTCCTTTACCGCGCTGCTGCTGCGCGATCAGTCGCGGGACATTGATGCCGACGTGGACAAAATCGCCGCCGGTCTGCACATGTCGCCGGACGAAGTGCGCGAGCGCATTCGCAAATTCCGCCATATGCCGCAGTACCAGCCCATCTATCTGAAGGACGACATCACCCCTGATGAGCTGGCTTTTATCGAAGCCCACCGCACCGAGTTGCCGGAACTGGAAACCATCATGGCCCATCGCCGCCTTTACCCGCGCCGCGGTTTCATGGCCAACCTGATCGGCTACGTGGGCGAGGTCAGCGAAGACATGCTCAACCAGCCGCAATTTGAGCTGTACAGCGCGGGCGATGTGGTGGGCAAATCAGGAGTGGAGCAGTATTACAACGACCTGCTCATGGGCAAGAACGGCTCGCGGCGGGTAATCGTCAACAGCCTGGGCAAGGAAGTGAAGCCGCTGGATGAAGTGGCCGCGGTGCCCGGACAGCCCCTGAAGCTGACGATTGATATTGACCTGCAGATCGCAGCCGAGGAGGCGCTGGGCGACCGCAATGGCGCGGTGGTGGCCATGGACCCCCGGAGCGGGGAGATCCTGGCCATGGTCAGCCGTCCGACCTTCGATCCTAACGACTTCGCGGTGCGCATCTCCCGCGAAAATTGGACCAGGCTGGTCAGCGACGAAAATCATCCCCTGCTCAACAAGGCCATTCAGGCACAGCTGGCGCCGGGCTCCGTGTTCAAGATCATCATGGCGACGGCGGGCCTGCAGGAGGGCATCGCCCAGGATATGAAAGTCAACTGCCAGGGCGGCGCCGTCTTTTATGGGCGCTATTTCAAATGCTGGGTAACGGCTGAGCACCGCGTGCACGGCGAGGTAACCATAAGTAAAGCCATCTACCAGTCATGCGACGTTTTCTTCTACACCCTGGCGCAGAAGCTGGGCATTGAACGCATCGCCAAGTGGGCGACCGCTTTTGGCCTGGGCCAGAAGACCGGCATTGACCTGCCTCAGGAGTCTTCCGGCGTCATGCCTTCGGAGGAATGGAAGATCAAGAACTTCCACCAGAAGTGGTTCCCTGGGGAGACCGTTTCGGTGGGCATTGGCCAGGGCGCGGTGGCGGTAACGCCTATTCAACTCGCCCGCGCCATTGGCGCCATTGCCAGCGATGGCGTGCTGCGCCGGCCGCATGTCGCCTTTCCCGATCAACTGCCGCCCTACTACCGCCAGGTGATGAATTACAACCAGGAAAGCCGCGTGCCCATTGATGAAAAGAATTGGGAGATCATTACCGACGCTATGGCCAATGTGCCCACTCCCCTCGGCACCGCGGGCAGCGCTCACCTGGAAGGAATTGATTTTGCCGGCAAAACGGGCAGCGCTCAGACCATGAGCAACGCCCTGGCGGAGCGCCTGGGCCATGCTCACTCCATGAAGGACAATGCCTGGTTCGTGGGCGTCACCCCGCGGCGCAATCCCAACCTGGTGGTGGCGGTGCTGTTTGAAGGCGGCGAGCACGGCCAGTTTGCCGGCCGCATTGCCGCCCAGGTGGTCAAAGCCTACGTGGATAAGCAGCGGCGCCTGCCGGTCAAGGTTGCCGCTGTGAGCCCGTCCGGCCCGGTAGAGGTTGCCGCCGTGTGGAACGATCCGCATGGGAAGGATCCGGATGGCATCCAGGGCGGCCGGTTTTATGTAGATGTACCGCGCGCCGCTCTGAAACACGCAAAGTTTCAAGTTTCGAGTTTCAAGTTTCAGCACGGTGCTGGGAACTGGCAACTGAGAACTGAGAACTGAGAACTGCCTTTGGCACATAACGTTTCATACCGCGATTTTGACTGGCTGCTGTTCGCCTTCGTGCTCCTCATCTGTGGCCTGGGAGTGCTGGAGATCTACAGCGCCACCTACAACACCAAGTTCGCCGGCGTGCATATCAAGCAAATGTACTGGATCGCGACCGGCATCTTCGCCATGTTCGTGATCAGCGTGGTTGACTACCAGTTGCTGCTGGAAAACGTGCACTGGATGTACCTGGTCTCTATCGGGTCGCTTCTAAGCGTACTGGCCTTTGGGCAGAGATACCTGGGAGCCAAACGCTGGATCAAATTTCCCGGCGGCCAGCACTTCCAGCCTTCGGAGTGGGTCAAGCTCATCCTCATCCTGGCGGTAGCTAAGTACTTTGCCGACGCGCGGCGGAGCGAACTAACCTTCTTTGACATGATCAAGGCGGGGCTGCTGGTGGGGGTGCCCATGCTCATGGTGCTGGCCCAGCCTGACCTTGGCACTGCGCTCACTTATATGCCCATTGCCCTGATGGGAATCTACCTGGGCGGGCTGCAGGCCAAGCATGCCGGAATAATCGTGCTGGTCGCTGCCATGGCCATGCCGGCGGCCTGGCACGTCCTGAAACCCTACCAGCGCGACCGGTTGACCAGTTTCATGCAGCCGGAGGCTGACCGGCAGGGGTCGGGCTACCAGGTGATTCAGTCAAAAATCGCGGTAGGAGCGGGGGGCATCTGGGGACGGGGATTTGCCAAGGGTACGCAGACCCACGGCATGTTCCTGCCCGTCCCCCAGACGGACTTCATCTTTGCCGCTTTTGCCGAGGAACATGGTTTTGTGGGCGCAATGGGTGTACTGCTGTTATACTTCATGGTGTTGATGCGCTTGGTCCAGAACGCGCAAACGGCGCCCGACCGCGCCGGCACGTTCGTGATCATGGGTGTGGTGGCAGTGCTAACCTTCCATATCCTCATCAACATAGGGATGGTGGTCGGCTTTATGCCGGTCACCGGTATACCCCTGCCGCTGATGAGCTACGGCGGATCGTCGGTACTGTTTACGTTTCTGGCGCTGGGTATCGTAATGAATATCCGCATGCGCCGGTTCGTAAATTAGAGTGCAGAAGCAGCAGGGGGTTAAGGCTACGCCGTGGGGCGTGGCAGGTTTTTCAAGATTTGCCAAATTACGAGCGCCCTCGCGTTAAAAG
Organism: Terriglobales bacterium; assembly: GCA_035496015.1. GTDB lineage: Bacteria > Acidobacteriota > Terriglobia > Terriglobales > Acidobacteriaceae > JAICWP01. The sequence continues at coordinate 3,220 of DATJFA010000246.1, forward strand.
GGCACTTTGCCGGCCGCAACAGAGGCCGGAGAGGATTGCAGCGGAAAGCATCGGGCGGGTAACGGCCCCCTCCCTTTCGCAGTTACTGGCCTTGGGGCCAGTCGGAGAGAGCGGTCACAAACCCGGTGTCAGCGAGTGCTATAGGTGCAAAAGTTTCTGAGCTCAAAACAAGACTGCAGTGCGCGGGCTTTTTCCCCGGGCCTGGTTGTCCTCTGTTCCTAGCTGCCTATATCGCCAATCCTTCCTTCTCTGTCCAGGCGCCGGAAAAGTGTGTTTCCCGCGGGAAGCACATCCGGAGTCAGCATGACAAAAGAACTATTCGTCTCCAGCACTCCTCACGAAACCAAGGTGGGCATTGTCGAAGACGACCAGCTAGCGGAAGTTTATTTCGAACGTGAAAACGAATACACCCTCGCCGGGTCCATCTACAAAGGGCGCGTCACCCGCGTGCTACCCGGCATGCAATCGGCTTTTGTGGACATCGGCCTGGAACGGGACGCCTTCCTTTACGTTTCCGACTTCTTCGAATTGCAGGATGAAGAAGGAGAATTCCAGGAAATCACGGTGCCCCGGCAGCAGTTTGAAGCGCCGGTAGCCGCCGAAAGCCAGCCGGCAGAGGCTCCGCTGGAGCCGCTCCCCGGTCCCGAAGGGCAGCCACACGTGGCGGAAGCCGGCACCGAGGCGCCTGCCCCTGCTGTGGCCCGCGAGGATTCCGCTCGCGACAATGATCAGGGTGGCCGAGGCTGGCGCAATCGCCGCCGTCGCCGGGGACGGCGTGGCCGCAGCCTGCCCGACTCCAAGTTTGCCCGCGGCGGAGAGTCCCAGGCCCCTCCGCCGGTTGAGCCCGCCCGCGAAAGCCGCGAGCCGAGGGAATCCCGCGAACCGGCATACGAGCCCATCATTCTGCCCGGTGAGTCCATCTCCAAGTACCAGAACCGGGTTCGCCCGCCGCAGCCGGAAGCAGAAGCTCATCCGCAGACGGCGCTGGCCGGGGAGAATACCAGCGCGCTGGAAGAGCATTCGCACACCGGGCAGGAGCAACACGAACCGGAGCAACCAGACGAGCGGCGCTTTGAGCAGATGAACGTGGCCGCGGTGTTCGGCGCTGATGAGGCAGAGCACACTTCTGAACGCCCCGCCTTCGAACCGCACGACGAACCAGAAGCGCACGCCGAAGCAGAGGAGCGGCACTCAGAAGAAGAGCAGCCCTTCCACGGGCAAGACCCTGAAGCCGAGCCTTCCCACCTGGCTCACACCCTGGAGGAAGAGGAGATCGAGGACGAGGAGAGCGACCTGCCCTCCTTTGCCGAGGAACTCGAGGAAACCGATTACGAGGAACTTGAGGAAGAGACTCACGAAGCCGGTGGCCTGCGCGAGCCCGAGCACAACCACATAGGCAACGGAGCGGAGCTTACCGAAGCGGTCGAGGAAGCGGACGCCGAGCGGGCTGCTTTCGCCGAAGAGTTCGTCGAGGAAACCAGCGAAGCGCACGCGGAAGGCGAGCACATCGAGACCAGCGAAACCGAAATGGTTGCCGAACCGCAGCCCCACGAGGGCGAGATGGAAGCGCGCGCCGAAGTGCGGGCCTCCTCCGGAACTGCCGGCTACCAGCAGCGCGCCGAGCGTCCTGGATGGGGCGAACGCCGGGGCGGACGCCGCATGGGCCGCCGCTTCCGCCGCCGCGAACCGCAGCGCGCCCTGCCCGCCATTACCGACCTGCTCAAGGAAGGCCAGGAAATCCTGGTGCAGATTGCCAAGGAACCGATCGGCAAGAAGGGCGCCCGCATTACCAGCCACATTGCCCTGCCCGGCCGCTTCCTGGTCTACATGCCCACCGTCAACCACATCGGTGTTTCCCGCAAGATTGCTTCCGAGGAAGAGCGGCAGCGCCTGAAGCGCATTGTTCTCAGTGAACGGGAAAATGGCCACGGCGGCTTCATCGTCCGCACCGCCGCGGCGGCTGCGGATGAAGACGAACTGCGGGCCGACATTCGCTTTTTGAAGAACCTGTGGAACGAAATCAAGCACCGCGCCGAGAACAGCAAGTCCCCGGCGCTTATTTACCACGACCTCAACCTGGTGGAACGCATTCTGCGCGACCAGGTGACGCAGGACTTCTCCCAGATCTGGGTGGATACCGACCAGGAGTATGAGCGCATTGTGCGCTTCGTGGGCCGTTTCCAGCCGGCGATGGCTAAGCGCGTCAAGCTCTATACCAAGAGCACGCCGCTGTTCGAGCAGTTCAATCTGCAGGAGGAGATCAACAAGGCGCTTAGGTCCAAGGTGTGGCTGAAGAGCGGCGGCTACATTGTGATCAACCAGACGGAAGCGCTGGTGGCCATTGACATCAATACCGGCAAATACGTGGGCAAGACGACACGCCTGGAAGATACCATCGTCAAGACCAACGTGGATGCCATCAAGGAGATCGTTCGTCAGATTCGCCTGCGCGATCTGGGCGGCATCATCGTGATTGACTTCATTGACATGGACGAGCGCCGCAACCGGCAGAAAGTCATGCAGGCGCTGGAGGAGGCGCTGCGCTCTGACCGTGCTCCCTCTAAGGTGCTCCAGTTCAACGACTTCGGACTGGTGGCCATCACCCGTAAGCGCGTGAAGCAATCACTGGAGCGCACGCTGTGCTCACCATGCCCGCATTGCGATGGCGCCGGCTACATCAAGAGCGTTCAGACCGTGGTCGGCGAGATCCTGGCGGAGGCTCGCAAGTTGGACGGCAGCGTGGAAGGCAAGGAAGTTGTCCTGCGGGTTCACGCGGATGTAGCCAAAGTGCTCAAATCGCATCAAAATAAGTATCTGGAAGAACTCGAAGAGGTGCTGCGGCGTCCGGTGCTCATCAAGAGCGATTCGCAACTGCACCACGAGAAGTTCGATCTGGCATAAACAACGTTCACCACGGAGAGGATCAACGATGTCTTTACGGATAAACGATGTAGCTCCCGATTTCACGGCCGACACAACACAGGGCCCGATTAAGTTTCACGAATGGATCGGGGACGGCTGGGTGGTCCTGTTTTCACACCCCAAGGACTTCACGCCCGTATGCACCACCGAGTTGGGCTATATGGCCGGACTCGAGCCGGAGTTCAAGAAACGCAACACCAAGATTATCGGGCTGAGCG
>DATJFA010000247.1:0-2187 GCA_035496015.1 Terriglobales bacterium
CGACCGGCATACTCCTCTGAAGAACTACTGCAAGGGATTGTTATTGCCTGGTGAGCGCAAAAGCGTCGAGCCGATGGCTGCCCGCTTGGCTCCCAACGATTGTCGTCGCATGCATCAGTCGCTCCATCATCTGGTGGCAGATGCGCCCTGGAATGACGAGGAGATGCTGGCCGAGGTGCGGCGATATGTGCTTCCCACCATGGAGAAACAAAGCCCGGTGGTGGCGTGGATTGTGGATGATACGGGTTTTCCCAAGCAGGGGAAACATTCTGTAGGCGTCGCCCGGCAGTACTGCGGCGAGTTGGGTAAATCGGATAACTGCCAGGCGGCGGTGAGTTTGTCGGTGAGCACATGGAATTCCAGTTTGCCGATCGGGTGGCGGTTATACCTGCCGGAAGTGTGGTGCCAGGATGCTAAACGCTGCCGCCAAGCGGGCGTTCCGGAAGAGGTAACGTTTCAAACCAAGCCGGAGATCGCTCTGGACCAGATTCGGCAAGCGATGGAGCGACAGGTTCCCGTGGGCGTGGTGCTGGCAGATGCAGGCTATGGAAAGGGCACGCAGTTCCGCACCGCGCTCACCCAACTCGGGCTGCAATATGTAGTGGGCATCGAGTCAAACGCTACAGCCTGGGAACCCGGGCAACAACCTTTGCCGGCGCCGGCGCGAAAACCAGGTCGGGGTGCGACCCCCAAGCGCCTGCAGCGCAATGCCGACCATCAGCCCACTTCGGTAAAGCAGTTGGCCCTCGGCTTGCCGCCTTCGGCCTGGAAGGAGATCGGTTGGCGCCAGGGCAGCGAAGAAATTCTGCGCTCCCGGTTCGCCGCAGTCCGCGTGCGTCCCGCGCATCGCGATTACAAACGCACTGAGCCGTATCCGGAAGAATGGCTCTTGATCGAATGGCCGAAGAAAGAATCCGAGCCCACAAAATACTGGCTATCTACTTTGCCGGAGAAAACATCGCTGAAGTCTCTGGTGAAAACTGCGAAACACCGCTGGATCATCGAACGCGACTATGAGGAACTCAAGCAGGAGTTGGGTTTGGGCCACTATGAAGGACGGGGTTGGCGGGGTTTTCACCATCATGCTACCTTGTGCATCGCCGCCTATGGGTTCCTGATCAGCGAGCGGAATCGTTTTTCCCCCTCAGTCCGCGTCGGCCATGTTGGATTATCAGCCCCGGAGCCGCCGCCCGACTTCCGCCCGCGCGGGTCGCCGCGTCCGCCCCGAACGGCATAACCCCCACTCCATCGCCACGCTCCATATTGGGATCGCGCGCCACCTGCTTCAGCAACTTCCTTATTGCCCCTTCTGCGGATCGCCACCAGGATAATTGTCAGCATCCACTTCGATGTGCTCTACACACCGTTGAGGAGCGTGGGGTTCGGTGCGCCAGGGATCATCCCACAACTCCACGCTGGAGAGTTTCCTCAGCGCCAGACAGCGCCAGATTCCCTCACCGCCAGCCGGCAGTGGTCCGCTCCTGGTTTCGCCCCCGTACTGATAACAGAACACTCGCCACTCACCCGGTTGGTTGTAACCCAGCACATGCGGACACAACAGCCTTCGCGTGCCATCGTAGAACGCTGTCATCGACCGGTGCTGAACTGCAGCCGCACGCACCAAACCGTGAATCTCATCCGGGGATTGCTCGGGAGTAGACCCAGGGAAGCCCATTTCCTCCCTCAGGATATCGCTGCTTGTGCCAACCGCTTCATTGTCAATACTTTATAACACAGTAATACTAGTGTAGTGTCCCCAACAAATAGCTGGACAAATATTAAAGCACGAGGCAAAATAGTCCGGCGCCTGGTAGGTCCTCCCATAGAGCGTGGTCAGCCCGAGCAGGAAGCTGGCGTAGCTGTTGAACTGGCTGCCGCTGAGGCCTCCGCGGAGCTGCGTGGGACCGCCCCCAAAATTGAAGCCCCCTTGCGCGCCGAAGAACGTGCCGCCCACGAATTCCGCCTGGTTCTGATTCAAATGCTGCCGGTACAAATCTACGCCGAAGCGCACGTTGTGACGGCCCTTGGTCCAGTTGAAGTTCGAATGAAAGCCAGACCACTGATGATGTTGCGGCCGGCATTGCCATATACGCCGCGAGGTACCAGGTTGGTGGGAACAAATGAATCGGTGTTGAAGAACTGCGCGATCATGTCGCCGCGGTTCGAGTGCTCGCGCGCTACGGTTGC
>DATJFA010000248.1:0-6410 GCA_035496015.1 Terriglobales bacterium
CTCAATGAATGTCGGCTCCACCCTTCAGTTTAGTGCCAGCGTTACCCAGAACAAGACGGTTATCGCCACGCCCATCACGTTCCTATCCAGCAACAAGGCTGTCTTGTCCTTTTCTCCCAGCGGCTTAGCCTGCGCCGGCAGTTGGGGCCCAAATTTCATTATCTGCAATCCTGGCTTACCCGGCGTGGTAACTGCGCGCGCTTCCGGCTTTGGCACCGCGAGTCCCATGACCGTGGTATATGTCCACCCTCCGGCGACCAGTATCGTAACCAGTTCGATTGACTCCCCTCCCCCCGCCTGTGTGCCGCAGAACCAGACGGAAAACTTTCAAGCCACTATTTTTAGCGGCACCAGCGACATCACGCCGTTCGTCGGACCGCTGACTTGGTCAGTTATCGACCCCAAGGTGGCAAAAACCAGTACAACCGCAGCCGGTCTGAAGAGCAACCAGGTGCAGGTCACTGCCGCCGTACCTGGATTGACCCACATTTTCGCCAGCGTCAGCGGACTTAACGGCCAGAGCGCCACTTTTGAAGTCTGCCCGGTGCAGTCCATTTCTGTGGTGGCTTCCAACACCGGTACTGGCTCTTTATCACTCGCCAGCGGCAGCAGTTCGAACCTTGTGCCCACGGTGACCGACTCGCAGGGGAACGCCATCACGGGGTCAGGTCTCACCTGGCTGAGTTCTCAGCCTGGCGTAGCCACCGCTAAAAACAGCAGCGTCACTGCGGTGAGCCCCGGAGGAGCCGCCGTCTTCCCCGTGTGCGCTCCCCCTGTCTGCAACGTGAACTTGTACGGAGTCTATTCCAGCAACGTGGTCAGTACCACGGTGAGCGGTTCCGCGGTGGCGGCCACGGTCTATGTCGCCAGCACCGGCTGCGATGGAGTCGCCGGCTGCAATGCTTCTCTTATACCAATCAACACTCAGAACAATACCGCCGGCACCGCGATAGCGCTGCCTTCTCCGCCCAATTCCATGGTGATGGATCCGACTGGCGCCCACATCTACTTTGGAACCGGCGCCGGGCTTAGGATTCTGGCCACACCAGGAAACACTTTCGCCGCTGTGAGCAATGTGACAGGAAAGGCGCTAGCCGCCTCTCCTGACGGCACACTGGCCATCGTTTCCGATACCACCGCCAATCCAAACGTGGTCTACATCGTTAACACGAAGGCCAGCACCGCAACCCCATTGCTGCTTTCCGGGGTGACGGCGGCGGCGTTTTCTCCCGATAGCAGCACCGCCTACCTTCTTGCCGGCAGCAAGCTCTACGTGTACTCGACCACCCGCGCCCTGAAGACCATCAATCTGCCCGGCGCCGCCACAGAGGCTACTTTCCTGACCACTGGCGCCTTCGGATTTGTAGCTGGCGCGCCCTCCACCGTCAGCCTGTTCAACGGCTGTGACAGTGGAGCGCCCCAGTCCCCAAACACTTCCAGCGTGACTACCCCCGCGACTCCATTGCTTGCGGCTCTGCCCGACGGCAAAACCATAGCCGCGGTCACTTCTGACGAGGTGACAACCATTGCTGTCAATACCACCGCTGCCGGCTGTCCGCCCCCCGTGACCGCAACCGCCAGCGCCCCTCACGGCTTGGGCCAGGGTCCGTTCACGCCCACCCAGGTTCTGGTCTCTTCTGACGGCGCTCGCATCTACGTAATCAGTAACCTGAACTCCGTCACTGTATACAACGTCGCTACCAACTCGGTGCGCGCCATCGCTCTTAATCCCAGCGCCACACCTCTGAGCGCCGCCCTCACTTTATCCGGCCAGGACATGTATGTCGGCGCCAGTGACGGCACCGTGCACCACCTGGACGCTGCTAACAATTTCACCGATCTTGGGCAGATTTCGCTCTCGCTCTGCAGCAATACCTCGGCCACCTGCCCGCCCAATCTGGTCGCGCTGCGACCGTAGTTAGGCAAACCAAAGCTTCCGGCCAGAAGTTCCGTCCCTGCTCTCAAGAAATTGTTGCTGAGTGCTGACTGCTGGATGCTACTCGGACGAGAACGCCGCCGCGTAATCTTCCGGATCTATGCCGTGGTAGGTGAGTGTGTGCTTCAGGCGGTTCCGCAGGTCGGAGGGCGTGGATTCCACAAACGCCTGCACCGCCGTCTCCATCGAGACTTCATCTTCCCCTGCTTCGTCGGTCAGGGTCTCGGCGCGCAGTTCGCTAGCCTCCTGCACCACCGCCCGGGAGGGGGCGGGCAGTTCCCGCAACAACTCCTGCATGATTTCGTTAGCTTCGTCGGACCACTTCATACATTTCTGCCCCGGGGCCTATTCTCGCGACGGCGCGACCGCGCTGTCCAGTTCCCGCGCCACGCTGTCCAGCACACCATTGATGAACTGCACTGACTCGGGACTGGAGAACTTGCGGGCGATCTCCAGCGCCTCATTGATCACCACTGGCTTCGGGGTGCGCGGGAAACCCAGAAATTCCGCCACCCCGCTGCGCAGCACGTTCCGGTCCACGGCCGCCATGCGCTCCATGCGCCAGTGCTGAGCATGGCGTTCAATCAGTTCGTCAATTTCTCGCGCCCGCTCCATGGCCGTGCGAAACAGGTCTTCTGCAAAGTTGCGCACTTCCTGCGTTACCGGCCCGCGCTCTCCCCAGAAAGTGCGGCGCACCTGTTCCATGCTTTGCCCGCCCATGTCGGCCTGAAAAAGCATCTGCAGGGCCAGTTCCCGTGATTTGCGCCGCGTGCCCATGAGCCAACAGTCAGTTGCCAGTGGTCAGTTTAAAGCATCGCGGCCTGGGGGATTCCTGCAATGAAAAATTGTTTCGTAGCTCTCGTCCGGCTCTCAGGTGCTGTTTCTCGGCTCTCATCCTTTCGCTAGCGGCTTTTTCCCACCCGCCGATTTTGGCTTTGGATCTTGTTTTTGCCGATGGCGAATGGCCGCTGGCCGAGCGCTTTCTTTGAATCCGACCCGCCCACGGCGCGCTTCAGCCTCGCCATCTCCACTGCCGAGAGCGCTGCCTCGAAGCCCTTGTTGCCGCTCTTCAGCCCGGCGCGATCAATCGCCTGCTCCAGTGTGTCGCAGGTCAGCACGCCCAGCGCATGGGGAACCCCGGTCTCCTGCGCCGACTGCCCAATGCCCCGCACCACTTCGTTGGCGATCACCTCGTAATGCAGCGTTTCCCCCCGCAGCAGGCAACCCAGGCAGATAATTGCATCCACATCGCCGGTTTCGGCCAGCGTGCGCGCCGCCGCCGGAATCTCAAAGCTGCCGGGCACGCGAACGACCTCAACGTCCTTTTCGGAGGCGCCAGTGCGGCGCAATCCGTCCAGCGCTCCGGCCAGCAGGCGATCGGTAATGAAGGAATTGAACCGGCTCACCACGACTCCGAAGCGCAAACCGCGGGCCTCCAGGTCACCCGCCAAGCCCGGGATGGTGGCGCCCGCGGCGCCGAAAAATGCCGCCTTGATGCCGCCCGGCAGTTCCACCACGAACAGGCGCGAGCTTCCCTCGTGATGGTCGGAAATGAGCTTCAGCCCGCGTTTTTCCAGAAGCGAGTACACCGAGTCCGGATCCGTCACCTCGAGCAGCAAGTCCGTGCCTTCGGCACGCCCACGGAGATTGCCCGCCCCTTTGGACCCGAGGCACAGCTTCCCGGTGGGTGCTACGAGCGTCACAGCGCGGTCTTTGCCGTTTCCCGCGGCCGACTCGCTCTCCAGTCCAAGCGCTTCCAATATTTCCACCAGCGCCTTGAACTCCGCCGTCGTGCCCACGGAGCGGCCGATATGAATGGCTCTGACCATTAAACTTTCACCCGGCAGGGTTACTCAGAGTTTAATGTTTCCAGTTTCTAGTTGCGAAAGCTGCTCTCCGCAATGCGGTCGCAGGTTAAATGTGAAACTTGAAAACCCAGATATCCGCCGGGACTTCCTGGCGTTGCCGACTACTTGCCCTTAAACTTCGCCCCCCTCTTTTCCAGGAACGCGGTCGTGCCCTCTTTTTTATCTTCGGTAGCGCAGCACAGGCCAAACAATGTGGCCTCCAGGAACAGTCCTTCCGCGAGCGGCATCTCCATTCCCTTGTTCACCGCCTCCATGGCCCACTGCACTGCCAGCGGCGCGTTGGCGATGATCTTCTGCGCAATCGCTTCCGCCCGCGGAATCAGTTCGGCAGCGGCTACAACTTCATTGACCAGCCCGATCCGGTGCGCCTCCTGGGCCGTGATCATCTCGCCCGCCAGCACCAGTTGCATTGCCAGCCCCTTGCCTACCAACCGCGGCAGTCTTTGCGTCCCGCCATATCCGGGAATGATGCCCAGCTTCACCTCCGGCTGCCCGAATTTCGCGGTCTCGCTGGCCAGGCGCATGGTGCAGGCCATGGCTATCTCACAGCCGCCGCCTAGGGCAAAGCCATTTATGCAAGCAATCACCGGCTTGCCGCAATTTTCAATCAGGTTCAGCACCGACTGGCCCTGGTGCGTGTAGGCTTTGGCCTCTACCGGGTTGTTGCGCGCCAGTTCGCTTATGTCCGCGCCGGCGATAAACGCCTTCTCGCCCGCGCCGGTCAGAATCACCACCCGGACTTCCGCATCCTGCTTGATGCCGTGAAACGCCCGCCGCAGCTCCTCCATGGTAGCCATGTTGAGCGCGTTCAGAACCTTGGGCCGGTTCACGGTCACATAGGCGACGGCGTTCTTCTTTTCCAAGAGTATGTTTTCGAAAGCCCCAAGACTGGTAGACGAAGACATATCATTTTTCCTCTTCGGTGTTAATCCGCGTCTATCCGCGTTCATCCGCGGCGAATGAATCAAGCGATCTTGGCGGCTGGCTCTTCCGCGGCAAAACCCCGCAGGGCGGCATCCTGCGCCATCGGCCTCTGCGGATCTTTGTAGTCGTAAAAGCCTCGGCCCGACTTGCGCCCGTACCAGCCCGCCAGCACCATGCGTTTGAGCAGCGGCGGGGAAGCGAAGCGCCGCTCTTTGAACTCCTCGAACATCACGTGCGTGATGTAGTACGTGGTGTCGAGCCCCACAAAATCCAGCAGCGTGAAAGGGCCCATGGGATATCCGCAGCCCAGCTTCATGGCCTGGTCAATATCTTCAATGGAACCCACGCCTTCTTCGTAGGCGCGCACCGCGTCGAGCAGGTAAGGCACCAGCAGACGGTTCACAATGAACCCGCTCTTATCGCTGGTGCGCACCGGGACCTTGCCCACCCGCTTGCCGAAATCGTAAGCGGTCTCATAGACATCATCAGCGGTGGCAATAGTCCGTATTATCTCTACCAGCTTCATTAAGGGAACGGGATTGAAGAAGTGCAGCCCGACGAAGCGCTCCGGCCGCTTGGTGGCGGTCATCAACTCGGTAATCGAAATGGAGGAGGTGTTGCTGGCGAAAATGGCCTCTTTCTTGACAATGGCGTCGAGTGCTGCGTACATCTTGCGCTTCTCCTCGACATTCTCGATTACAGCCTCGATGACCAGGTCGCAATCGGCTAGGTCTTCCCGCCGTGTGGTGCCTCTGAGGCGCCCACGTATCGCCTGCGGCGTCTCCTTCAGTGCGCCCTTCTCGCCCAGCTTGGCCAGCGACTTCTCAATTCCGGCGAAACCCTTGTCCAGGAATTTCTGCTCCACTTCAAGCACAGTGACGTCAAATCCCGCAGTTGCGCTTACCTGCGCGATGCCCGAGCCCATCAGTCCGCAACCTAACACGCCAACTTTTCTAATCTGCATAAACTTCCTCGAATATGTAGCGCCGGCATCTTGCCGGCTGGCTCGCGGGCGTCCCGCCCGCGAAAGGACGGACCGCAACCCTACATTAAACTCTCCACAATCACCGCGATGCCCTGCCCGCCGCCAATACACGCCGTCGCCAGACCGTATTTCTTTTTCCTGCGCCGCAACTCGTAAAGCAGCGTGATCACTAGCCGCGTGCCTGTTGCTCCCAGCGGGTGCCCCAGCGCAATCGCCCCGCCGTTCACATTCACCTTGTTGCGGTCCAGCCCCAGTTCTTTTTCCACGCCCAGGTACTGCGCGGCGAAAGCTTCATTCACCTCGACCAGGTCAATGTCTTCCAGCTTGAGCCCGGCCTTCTGCAGCGCTAGACGCGAGGCCGGCACCGGCCCGCGCCCCATCAGCTTCGGCTCTACTCCAGCGATGCCCCAGCTCACCAGCCGGCCCAGCGGCTTGAGCCCGCGTTTCTGCGCTTCCTCAAGCGGCAGCATGACCACCGCCGCGCCCCCGTCCACAATTCCGCTGGCGTTGCCCGCCGTGACCGTGCCATTCTTTCCAAACGCCGGCCTAAGCTTGGCCAGCCCTTCTATGGTGCTGTTCGCCCGCCGGTGGTCGTCCTCGCTGAACATTTCGCCGGTCAGGTCGCCGCGCTTGTTCTTGAGCTGGACGGGCACAATTTCTTCCTGCAGGCGTCCGGCCTTGTACGCCGCATCGGCCA
>DATJFA010000249.1:0-11104 GCA_035496015.1 Terriglobales bacterium
CCACCTTCAACTCCACCACGTCGTTGGTCTTCAGGCCCATCTGGTGCGCCGTTTCCACGCCCACCAGCAACCCGTTGTCCCACGTCAGCTTGTTCACCGGCTTGGGCAACTCCTGCAGCCAAGCGTTGTTGGAGAAGCGCCCGTCAAACACCGAGGGATCAGGGCGGAAGTTGATCTCCAGCTGCGGCTGGCTGCCTTGCGGCCCCGGTCCGAAATCCACATTCTTAAGTTGCGCCTGCTTAGGCTGCAGCGCTGTCCCCGCAATAAAGCCGTCATGCACCGCCGGACGCCAGAAGCCTTCGAAGTCCACCGCCGGCGGAGGCGCTGCGGCCGCTTTGCCTTTGCCGCGCGCGGCCGGTGCCGGCGCCGCTGGCTTCTGTACTTGCCGCTGCCAGTAAGCCCGCACGATGTCGTAAGCCTTGGTTTCTCCCTGACCCGTGAAGATGGCCATCACCTCGGTATCGGTCTTGCCGTTGTACAGCGGCGCAATCAGCGGCTGGATGATGCTCGTTGTCCCGTCATAGGCCCGCGTGTCGCCCCACGCCTCCAGGTAGTGCGCCGCATTGATGTGCCACTGGCAGAATTGCGCCGTCTCGTCCTGGTACAGCCCGTGGTGAATCCGCAGTGGAACCTTTTCCTTCATGATCAGCCCGAAGCCCAGCTCCGCCGGCGTGTCATACACGGGGTTGCCGCCCAGGATCACCAGCAGCTGCACCTTCCCGCCCTTCATGTCTTCTACTAACTCGGTCACCGACTGGTTCTCGTCCACCCAGTTCGCCGCCACCGGGTCGGTGTAGAACACCGTCCGCCCCACGTTGCCCAGCGCCGCATTCATGGCGTGCGCCAGCGCATGGATCACCGGCGGCTGGTACTCGCCCGCAATCACCACGCAGCTTCCTTTATGTTGTTGCAGGTCCTTCACCAGCGCCGGCAGCCATGTGCCTGCCATCCCGCTGGCCGCGCCCCCGGCCCCGTTCACCCCCACACCTTTGGCGACCGCGCGCGCGAATTGCTCCAGCTCCATCTGCCGCAGGGGCAGCCGATGGTCGGCCTTCCCGCCCGTCGCGGTGTAAGTAGTCTCCGCGACATACAGGCGGCCAATCGGCCGGCTCGATTCCGGCCTCCGCCGCGAAGCCCAGTCGCGCGCATGACGCACCGCTCCCGGAAACGTCGGATAAAGGAAATCCGCGTCCAGCGACAGGATGACGTCCGCTTCTGCCAGCCGGTACTGCGTTTCCACCGGCTCCCCGAACGCCATCACCGCTCCCGCCCGCGCGTTGTCCCGGTTCACCGGCTCGTACTGATGCCACTTCGCTTGCGGAAACACTTGCAGCACTGTCTTCAATTGGTCCGCCAGCGTCGGAGAAACCACAGTGCGCGTCAGAAATCGCAGGCCCGCTCCTTGCGCCTGCCGCAACGCCGACATCGGCGCTTGCATGGCGCCCAGAAATGCAGGATAGGAACGGATCTCGCCCGAGTACGCCACCGCCGGCGAGCGGTCCGGGTCGTAGAGCTCCAGCACCGAAGCCTGGGAGAAAATGTCGCTTCCACCCAGGCTGGCGGGATGGTCGGGATTGCCTTCCACCTTGGTTGGCCGCCCCATGTGGCTTTCCACCAGCAGCGGGCGCGCGTGCCCGCCCATCTCCATCGCCGTGGCGAAGAACAGCGGCCGCCCGGGAACTATCTCCTCCGGCTGCCGTACGTAAGGAACTATCGGCTCCAGCGGCTGCTTGGTGCAGCTCGTCAGCCCCGCCAGCGCCAGCGACGCTCCCATCAGCTGCAGGAAACCGCGCCGCGAAAATCCTTCCAGCCACTCCGACGCGCCCCGCGGAAATTCCCGCTGCACCTGCTCCTGGAACGCCGGATCGCCCGCCAGCTCCTCCAGGCTGCGCCAGTAGCGCGGCCCGTCCTCGCTCGCCAGCTTCTCCTCTAGTTCCTTCAGGTTGTGCTTGCCCGGACAAACCGGGTGGCTCGCTTTTTCGTCAGCTCCCATGTCTTCTCTTTGCTGCCTTCGCCGCTTTCCCTCAGCGGTGGCACGTGTTACAGCTGGTGATGTCCTGCACCGTCCGCAGGTGATACGCCTTCACCAGCTCCCGCCCCAGTCCCTGCTGGTCGTAATATTTTTTGCCGTTGAACTCCAAGGGATGGAATTCATCCGGCTGCTGGTATCTCATGTTGAATACTTCCTGCCGTGGCCGCAGGTACTTCTCCGGCGCCCGATGGCAATCCAGGCACCATTCCATCTGCAGCGAGGCATAGTTGTACATCAGCGGCATGCGGTCCACCGGCCCGTGACAGGTGTTGCAGCCCACTCCCTTGTTAATGTGAATGCTGTGATCGAAATATACGAAGTCCGGCAGGTCGTTCACCCGCGACCACACCAGCGATTGCCCTGTCTGGAAGCTTTGCCGCACCGGTTCCAGCATGGGCGCGTTGGTCCAGATCTGCGAATGGCAGTTCATGCACGTCTTGGTCGGCGGTATGCCTGCGAAACTCGACTTCTCCACCGAGGTGTGGCAGTAGCGGCAATCAATCCCCAGTCCGCCCACGTGGTGCGCGTGGCTGAAGGGCACCGGCTGCGGGCGCGCTACTCCGGCAAAGGTCGTGTACGGCGAGCGCTCCAGTTGCAGCGCCGCCCACAGTCCCACTGCCACCACCACCAGGGACCCAAAGATTGTGAAGCGTGAGATTGTATTAGTGCTGCGATGGAATATCTGGGCCATCTGTCGCGTTCATGGAACGCCAACACTCCCCTGACGCTCCCGTTCTGTTGCTGCGGAAGACTCTCGACATCACACCACTGCGATTGTTATCACCTATGAACTGTGACTCGCATCACGAAAACTTGTGATTATAACATCGGCGGCGCGCGTCACAGCAACCAGCCCGCGCCGGTCGGCGGTTTTTTGGCGCCGCTGTTGGAATTTTCAACTGTGACTCCGCCCCGAGGCTTAATGCATTGGAGTATTACCACTATCGTATTACGATATTTGTGAGCAGGCCGGCAGTATACCACCCGCTTTCCCCGCTCGTCCGCTGAGCAGGCTTCGCCTGCTTCCCCGCGCTTTCGCAATTCTTGTGGTATTCGGGCGTTAGCATCGGCCGAACAATCTCCTGCCGGCCACACCCCCTCTGGCTCTCCGTCAAGAATTTCGGTTGCAGCAGAGAGCCTCCGCGTTGCCCGCCTTTCAGAAGTTTCCCGCCTCTTGATCTTTGCCTTGCCGCTCCACCTCAAGCCTCCTCCCTATGGTGCGCCCGCGAGCTCAGCGCGGTACTCCCCGCCAAAGTTAGATATGCTCACCCCCAGGAAGTGCCTTACAGCCGCTCGGCTGGGGTAAAACCCGCACAGGTCAGGCGAAATTGCTGAAAATGGTGCTCTCGAAATGCGCGGTGTATGCGCTAATCAACAGCTTAGTTATAGAAAGCTAATCGACGTGATATTCGAAAGGGCGAATAATCAAGATTGGTCGGGACGGCCGGATTTGAACCGGCGACCCCTTGCACCCCAAGCAAGTGCGCTACCAGGCTGCGCCACGTCCCGACGGAAGAAGAGCGACTCGGGGTATGCTGCGAGGGTCGTCATTCGCATTTTACACCAGGGATGCTCCCCAGCGGCGGCCTGCCCGGCTTGCGCTAACATGGGCTAGCCATGGACGCGGCGCCCAGCAGGCTGATCTACCGTTTCGCCACCTACGAGGCTGATCCCGCCACCGGCGAACTGCGCAAGGCGGGTGCGCGCCTGCGCCTCCCGGAGCAGCCGTTTCGCGTGCTCATCATGCTGCTGGAACGGCCCGGCGAACTGGTGACGCGCGAGGAAATCCGTCAGAAGCTGTGGCCGGCCGACACTTTCGTGGATTTCGATCATGGCCTGAACACGGTGATCAATCGCTTGCGCGAAACCCTGGGCGATTCCGCCGCCAATCCCCGCTTCATTGAGACCCTGGCGCGCCGCGGCTATCGTTTTCTGGCGCCGGTGGAAGCCACGGGCCCAGCCACCGCTGCCACGGCTCATCCGGCAGCGAAAGTTGAGACCATAAGTCCGCCCGCGGCAGGCTCCGGAAAGACCAGTGGCGCTCTGCCGGCGCTCAACGGGCGCATCGCCGGGGTTCTCACCAAGCCAGAAGATGTGCCTGCCGTCCCTCGCCGCTATGTGCGCGTTCTGTTTCTGCTGATCCAAATTATGTACCTATGCTTCTACCTCGCCGCGCTCGCCCGCTTGCGCATCATTGAAGACCTGCTGGAAAGCGCCTTCACGCACTGGACCTGGATCATCGTAGCGCTGGTGGTCACCGCCGCGGTGGGCATCCCTATCCGTCTGTATTTGCTGGCGGCTGCCGCGTTCGATGTGCGCGGCCTCACCCACAAGTTCCACCGCCTGTTTCCCTTCACCTTCGTTCTGGATGAGTTGTGGGCGCTTGCCCCCTTTCTGCTGCTGCCGCAGATCGGGTTGGGACTGGCGTTGGCCGCCAGCGCCGCCCTCATCTATGTTCCTTTTTCGCAACGAACGGTGCTGCTGATGGGCGACGCCCACTCCCGAGCTGAATAAATAGCGCCATCCTCCCGGCGGATGTCTCACGGGAATCTCGCCCTATCATGCCAACTTCTTGCCACGGATTAACGCGGCTGAACAGGGACAATAGCTGCCTGGCTCATGCGGAGAGTGCGCCACCTGGGCTGCCGGGAAGAATCAATGCCTCTTCTTTCATTTCCTCGATGCGTGCCTTCACCATGCTCCTGATAAGGGCGGCCGGCAAGGGCTTGTCCCTGTGCTATCGTTTTCGCATCATGTGCCGCAGAATTGGCTTCTTTTTCCTGACAGTTGCGCTATTCGTGTGCCCGGTCCTCGCCAAAGAAAAACACCAGAGGCCGGGGCCGGTCAAGCTCGACCGTGGCGGCGAAAAGTGGGCGGAAAAGACGCTCAAGAAAATGTCGCTGGAGGAGAAGGTCGGGCAGCTGTTCATGGTGTGGGCGCGTGCCAAGTTCCTGAACCTGAACGGCCCGGAGTACGCGCAATACCACCAGATCCTGCAGAAGTACCACGTCGGCGGTTTCGCGCTGACGGTCCCGGCTGAAGGCGCCTTCGTCTACTACAACCAGCCCTATGAAGCGGCGATGCTGGTGAACCAGTTACAGCGCGAATCCAGGCTGCCCCTGATTTTTGCCGCCGACTTCGAGCGCGGCGTCTCCATGCGCCTGCTGGGCAGCACGGTGTTCCCGCACGCCATGGCGCTCGGCGCCACCGGCAGTGCCGATTTTGCCAGGAAGTTCGCCGAGATCACGGCGCAGGAGGCGCGCGCCGTGGGCGTGGAGTGGAACTTCTTTCCTGATGCCGACGTCAACTCCAACCCCGCCAATCCCATCATCAACACGCGCTCCTTCGGCGAGGACCCGCAGGAAGTGGGCAAGCTGGTGGCGGCCTACATCCAGGGCGCCAAGGCGGAGGGCATGCTGACCACGGCCAAGCACTTTCCCGGGCACGGCGATACGGCTACGGATTCGCACCTGGGGTTGGCGAAGGTGACCGGTGACCGGCAGCGGCTGAATGCGGTGGAACTGCCGCCGTTCGAAGCCGCGATAAAAGCGGGAGTGGACGCGGTCATGGTGGCGCATGTGACCGTGCCTGCCCTGGAAACCGACCCTAACCGCGTAGCCACCACTTCTCCCGCCATCGTCACCGGCCTGCTCAAGCAGCAACTGGGCTTCAAGGGCCTGGTGGTCACGGACGCGCTGGATATGGGCGGGCTGACTCGCCTTTACCAGAACGACATTGGCCGGGCGGCGGTGGAGGCGTTTAAGGCAGGGAGTGACATGCTGCTCATCCCCGCCGACCTCGACGCCTCCTATCAGGCCATGCTCAAGGCAGTGCAAAGCGGCGAAATCCCGCAGTCGCGGGTGGACGAGTCGGTGCTCAAGATACTGAAGGCGAAAGCCTCTGTGGGCCTTAACAAGGCACGGCTAGTGGACATTGACCAACTGGGGAAGCTCATCGGCAAGCCGGAAAACCTGGCTTTCGGGCAGCAGGTGGCCGACCAGGCGGTCACCCTGGTACGGGACAACGGCCGGATGCTGCCTCTGCAGCCCTTCCCGCCCCAGGGAACCGGCGGGCCCGCGCTTCCGTATCAACCAGCAGTGGAGGTCACAAACCGGCTGGTGGTCCTGGTGTTTTGCGACGACCTTCGCATGGACCCGGGCCACGAGTTCGTGCGCCAGATTCGGCAGAGGCGGCCAGACGCCAACATCCTCTACGTGGATTCGCGCACGGCGGCCGGCATAAGCGACCAGGTGCTTGCGGCGGTGCGGGACGCCGAAAAAGTAGTGGCGGCGGTCTACGAAATTCCCACCGCGGGGAAGGCGGTGCAGGTGGCCGGGCAAATGGAGAACACGGTCGGCCTGAATGACGCGAGGGGGGAATTGCTAAGAAGGATCCTGCAGACCGCAGGGCCCGAGACCATGGTGGTTGCGGTGGGCAATCCTTACGTGGCCGCAGATTTCCCCCAGGTGGAGAATTATCTGTGCACATTCTCCAACGCGGCGGTCAGCGAGAACAGCGCCGTAAAGGCGTTATTCGGCGAAATCCCGGTGCGCGGGCACTTGCCGGTCACCATTCCGCAGGTAGCCCAGCGCGGAGCAGGTCTGGAGAAGGCTGCGGTAGTGGCGGCAACAGGAGGTAGTCATGTGGCGGCAACTCATTAGTAAGGTCGCCTGGGTGGCGGCTGCGGCAATGGTGGTTACGCTGGCCGCTTGCAGCGTGAACGTGGACGACAAGGGCGAGAACAAGAATGTGGATATCCGCACGCCCCTGGGAGCGCTGAAAGTGCGCACCAATCCCACGCCCGGCGAGATCGGGCTAAGTGTCTACCCGGGCGCCAAGCAGAAGGTGGAAGGCGACGATAAAAACGCCGCTAATGTGAACATCTCCAGCTCCATTTTCGGAGTGAAGGTGCTGGTGATCGCCTACCACACGCAGGATTCTCCCGATAAGGTCATCGCCTACTACAAAAAGGACCTGCGAAAGTACGGTAACGTGCTGGAATGCAAGGGTCACGGCCACGAAGATAACGACCTGGATCTGGGCCATGATTCCGACCACAAGCCCAAGCCCCTGAACTGCAGCGACGATAAGGGCGACGGCAAAGGTGTGGAACTCAAAGCCGGCATGAGCGACAACTTTCACCTGGTGGCGGTGGATCCCAAGGACAACGGCAGCGACTTTGCCCTTGTCTACGTGGCCACGCGTGGTGAATCCGAGCCGATGTAGGTAGTTGACGCTAAGGAAACTCTGATCAAGTAGGACACAACAAACGCAAGGTCCCTCGACTCCGCAGAATTGCCTGATAAAGAGGCAATTCTGCTTGGCTCGGGATGACAGGAATGAACTTAATCAGAGCTTCCCTTAAGAGTTATCTTCGGGCTGGGGCACTGCGTCCGGACGGTCGAGCAAAAAGGTAACGACTTCCTCAAAAACCTGTTTTCCTACATTGACCGCGCGATGCACGCGATCCGTGGGCTCCGACCAGTCTACTTCGCCCACGGTTATCTTCCAGGGCAGAGTTTCTCCTCCATCACGGAACTCGATTTTCAGCAAATCGCCACTCAGGACGACGGTCACGCGGTGAAAGGGGTCGCGATGCCAGGGCGTAGCCTCGCCCGGCGCCAACCGTTGCCGCCGAACCAGGTAGTTTCCGCGATGATGCAGCACCTGCTGATTGGCCGCCACTTTCATGGCTGATTACCTCCATTGCCTTGTTCCACAGCCCGGTGCACTGAATCTTAACCACTTGTAAAGCTATCCGCCAACCACTCGTGGTGGCGCCGCCAGCAACACCCGTTGCCTGGCCTTCCGGCTACGGACTCCGCGTTTCTTGCTTCCACTTCAGCCGCGCTGTTAGCTTGGAGATGATGGAGCATGCTTGCCACAAATGCGGCAAGGCGGTGGAGGATGGGGTCCCCTTCTGCCCGCAATGCGGCGCGCCGCAAATCAGGGTACTGACGGCGGTACAGCCCGCGCCTGAGCGCGCGTCGGTGGTGCTGGAAGGTCGGCCGGAGCAGCCGGCAACTTTAAGTGGCCTGCCAGGGGCGGGGGCGTCGCGGGCCTGGCGAGCGGCTAACCTGGCCGCCGGGTTGGGCGCCCTGGCGGCGCTGCTTGTCGCAGTCCTGACAGGCGTTCCGCAATTGGCTCTTTTTCTCTGGATGTTCTGCGGCGGCATGCTGGCGGTAGCGATCTACCACCGCAGGCAGCACCTCGGTTTCATTAGCGCCGGCATGGGAGCACGCCTGGGAGCTATGGCGGGCCTGATGGGATTTGTCATCTTCGGCCTGCTTTCCCTGGTGCAGTTGCTGGCCATGCGGGGCACAGGGCAACTCCGGGCTGCGCTGGAGCAGGCATTGAAGACTTCAGCAGCGCACAGCGGCAATCCCGAAGCGCAGCAGATGGTGCAACAGTTCCTCACGCCGGAAGGCATGCGCTTATTGCTTGCCTTGGGCATCGTGCTCATGCTGGTGTTGTTTGTGGCCCTCTCCAGCCTGGGCGGGGCCATTGCGGCGGCAGTGGTGGGCAAGCGAGAGACACGGACCCTGTAGACCTGGTCCGAAAACCCTTTCACTGCCGAGCACTCGAGTAAGACTTTTTAGCAACACCCTCCGTGCCTCTGCGGTGAACTCGTCAGGGTTTTCTGTGCAAAACCGCCGGGTTGCCCGAAAATTTCTGGCCCTTCCCGCCGCCGAGTGCTAATTCCTAGCCTGGGCCTAAGGTGTTGCATCTACAACGTTTAGGCCATGCTCCAAGAGTGCGGCAATCCGGGTAAGTTGATGAATTCATGTGGCCTGCGGGACCCACCGGCTGCGAATCCACAAGGTTTTCCACAGCTTATTGGAAAAGAAAAGGCCAGCCGTTGGCCTTGAGCAGTTAGCACTTGGCGCCTGAAGCGTCAACTTCAAACTTCGATTTCCGCGGCAGGAAAAAAGGGATTTTCTGAAGCACCGATGCAGTTCGACAGGCTAAACGCAAAGTGCTATCGCTGCACGCCGCAGCAGTCAGTTCAGCCGGTAAACGATCTTCCCGCCCAAAATGGTAGCTACCACGCGCCCCGTCAATTGGCTGCCGTGAAATGGGCTGTTGCGCGCCAAGGAACGCGACTTGCTCACGTCGTAGGTCCAGCGCGCCTTGGGGTCGAAGATGGTGATGTCGGCATGATAGCCGCGCTGGAGACTGCCGCGCGATTTCAGCCCGATCACGCGGGCCGGCCCGCTGGAGAACAGCTCCACGATTCTGCTTAGCGGCACACCGCGTTCGCGGTGCAGCCTGGTGATGGCAAGCCCGAGGGCGGTCTCCAGCCCGATAATGCCGAAGGCGGCGCGCTCGAACTCCACCTGCTTTTCGTGCAGGGCGTGGGGCGCATGGTCGGTGGCGATGGCGTCCACCGTGCCATCCGCCAACGCAACCTGCAGCGCTTCCCGATCGGCCGCCGGGCGCAGTGGTGGGTTCATCTTGAAATTGGTGTTGTAGTCGCCAACGTCCTCATCGGTGAGCGCAAAGTGATGGGGTGTGGCCTCGCAGGTCACCCGCACGCGCGCGCGCTTGCCTCGGCGAACCACCTTGAGAGCTTCCGCAGTGGAAAGATGGGCTACGTGATAATGCCCACCCGTGGCCTGGGCCAGTTGCACGTCGCGCTCGATCACGCTGGCTTCGGCCTCTGCCGTCATGCCGCGCAGCCCCAGGCGAAACGCGGTGGGACCGTCGTGCATGGAACAGCCGGCGGTGCGCTGTGTGTCTTCGGCGTGCTGAATCATGGGAACATGCAGTTCGGCGGAGAGCCGCAGCGCTTCCTGCATCAGCCCAGGGTTGAGTACCGGCTTGCCGTCATCGGTGAAGGCCACCGCACCGGCCCGCTGAAGGGAGCGAAAATCCGTGAGTTGTTCGCCCAGGCTGCCGCGGGTGGCGGCGGCGATGGGAAAGACGTTGACTGCTGCGCCACGCTCGGCCTGCAGCATCCAACCGGTGGTTTCCGGTGAATCATTCACCGGTACAGTGTTGGGCATGGCGCAGACGGAGGTAAAACCGCCCGCCGCCGCGGCCGCCGTGCCGCTGGCAATGGTCTCCTTGTAGGCTTGGCCAGGTTCGCGGAGGTGGACGTGCAAATCAATGAACCCTGGGGATACGATGAGCCCGCGGGCGTCGAAGGTTTCGTCGGCGGAGCCGCGAATCTTCTTTGGTGGCGACACCTCGGCTACCCGCCCGTCGCGCAGCAACACGTCGAGCTCGGCATCCACCCGCGCCGCCGGATCCATCACCCGCCCGCCACGTATGAGCAGCGAGCCCGTTTTATCTGTTCGATTCGCCACGCTTCGCTTCTTTACTTCCCTTCCGCGGATGCACACAGATTTTCGCGGATCTTCTTTCGGTCATTCTCAAAAATGTAACGCCGAAACTGAGCCTCGGGACCGAAATTAAAAAGTAAGCCCACCTCGATTTCAGTGGCCCTCAGATAATTTAACAATTGCTTTTCCCATCCTGGGTCAATACCGCGGCCAGCCTTCAATTCGATCATGACCTTGCCTTCAACCATGAGGTCGGCTCGGAAATCCCCAATCTGCTGCTCGTGATACCAAACAGGAACTGCGATCTGTCGTCGAAAGAAGATTTCATTCTCTGCAAGCGCTATTGAGAAAGCTTGTTCGTACACCGATTCCAGGAATCCGTGCCCGAGCTCGTTGTATATGTCGAAGAAAATTCCAATCAGCTTGTCGGTCAGTTCGCCATGTTTTAATCCGCGATCATCCGCGTATATCCGCGGAATTGAAGTCGAAGTCCTCATCTCGGACCTCCAATGCTCCAGCCTCAGTTTACCTCCCTCCCGCAGATGAACACGCATTCTCGCGGACTTATGTACTCGCTGGGGCTTCCAAAATGAAACCGATAGGCATTTGGTTCGGTTTTCAGCCTTTATCCGCGAACATCTGCGTAAATCTGCGGAATGGAAGTTGATGGCCTTATTTCGCAGCGCCCAAAGCGCGGGCCAGGATGGCCATGCGGACCAGCACGCCGTTGCGCACCTCTTCGCGGATCACTGCCTGCGGCGAATCGGCCACCTCGCTGGTCAGTTCC